>NZ_CP095070.1 GCF_022921055.1 Hymenobacter volaticus | reverse complement strand
GCAGCAGGCGCGCCACCTGGTCAATCAGGGCCTGGGCCGTCTCCGGCACGGCGGCATCCAAGGGCGTAATTTTTAGCACCGCCGCCGTCAGGCTCGCGTCCGGCAATTCGCCGGCGGCGGCCAACCGGTTAATCGTTTCCAGCTGCTGGGTCAGGTGGGCGAGGCGCTGCCGGAGGTAGTGTTCGCCGTTGGCTTCCACCGCCAGGGGCAGCACGCCGGCCGCCAGCAGGGCGGCAAAAGGCTGGGCCGGCACCAGGTATTCCTCGAAGTCCTTGAACTGGCGCGAGCCGACCACCCACATATCGCCCGAGCGCAACGCGTTTTTGAGTTCGGCCAGGGCGCATAGCTCGTAGTGCCGGCGGTCCAGGCCGTCCGCCGTCCGCATCAGCTTCTGCCAGCGCTTGCTGATAAAGGCCGTCGGCGCATCGGCGGGCAGCTTGCGGGCCCCGGTCGCGTTCAGCCTGCGCAGCACGTCAATCGCCGCCAAGAGGCTTCTGACCGCCGGGGCTGCCCGCAGTGGCAGGGCCGCCAGAAACGCGGGGGCATAACGGCGCACGGTGGCGTAGTGCTCGCTCACCCGGTGCAGAAAATCAAAGTCGGCGGGTTGGGCCAAGTGCTGCGCTTCGCCGACGCTGGCGGTGAAGTCTTCCCACGGCAGGACCGATTCGATGGCCGCGAACGGGTCCGCTCCCGTCGTGCGGGCCGTGAGCAGGGCCTGGCCAATTTGCCCAAACAGGCGAAGCTGCTGGTTGATGGCCTTGCCCGCGGCCTGGAATTGCTGCTGGTGCTTGTTCTTCGCTGCGTTGAATACCTTGCCGATGATGCGGTCGTGCAGGCCGAGTAATTCGTCCAGCACCGTGGCCGTGCCTTCCAGCGCCAGGGCCACCAGCGTGGCCAGGCGACGAGCGGGCTCAAACCGAGCCAGGTCGGCCGGGGTCATCTGCGCCCCCTCGCGGGCCATTTTGAGCAGCCGGTTCTGGTGTACCCGCCGCGCCAGGTCGGCCGGCAAGTCCAGGCGCTGCCACGCCGCGAGGCGGGCCAGGTGTTCCACCACCTGGCGCGACGTCGGGGCTGCGGGCGCTTGGCGGAGCCAGGCCAGCCGGGTCAGGCTGCTACCTTCGCGGCGGGTGAGCAGGTCTTCCAGTCCCTGCCGGGTTTCCGGAGTAAGGTCCTCCGTCAACGTGGCGTAGAGTTGCCGATTGGCCCGCGTCAGGGCCTCCGCGCTGAGCCGTTCGAGAACGGTCACCGCGGGCAATAGAATGCTGTGGCGGCGCAAGTGCCCGATTAGAGCCTGGACGAGTAGCATGCCTTTGTCTGTTAGCAGCGCGATTTCGGTGAGCCAGGACATGGCGGCCCGGTAATGCGGCAGGGCAAACGTCTGGAACCCGAAAGCCGCTTGCAGTTCCACCAGGTGCTCGCGCCGGGTTTGCTCCCGCCGGCCATAAACGGCCCACTCGAGGGCTGGGAGCTTCAGCTGCGCGGCCACAAAGGCGAGCAGGGAGGGGGCCGGTACCTGGTCCAAGCCCAACACCACGCCCGGAAAGCGCAGGTAACAGAGTTGCACGGCGAAACCCAGTCGGTTGGCCGCGCCGCGGTGCTGGTAAATTAACGAGCGGTCGGCTTCACTGAGCGTGTAGTGCCGGATGAACTCCTCGGACGTTTCGGGCAGGGCGAGCAGGTGCTCCCGCTCGGCGGCGGAGAGCGTAGAACGACGAGGCATAGGCAACGGGCGTAGGGGGAGACCGGTAGGCATAGAAGAGGGCGCCCCCTCTTCTATGCCAGCACAAATCAACGTAAAGACGGTGTCTGCATGTTCATCAAAACGAACGTTTTAGTGAACAACTAAGCTGATTACCTGCCCACCAGGTAACAGGCTCCCAAAGCAGCCGATTTGGTACAGAAAACTTGTTCAGTAATCAAAGTACAGAAAAGGCTACCTTCGCAACGGATAACCTGTACTTTGCCCCATGAAAATCGGCTACGCCCGCGTCTCGACCCGCGACCAAAACCTGGAACTGCAACTCGATGCGTTGAATAAAGCCGGCTGCGAAGTCATCTACCAGGAAAAGGTATCGGGGGCCAGCACCAGCCGCCCGGAACTCGAGCGGCTGCTGACGCAGCTGCGCATCGGCGACACGGTCTACATCTACAAGCTCGACCGCTTGGGGCGCTCGCTCAAACACCTGCTACAGGTGGTGGGCGACTTCCAGCAGCTGGGGGTGGGCCTGGTTTCGCTCACCGATGCCATCAACACGACTTCCGCGCAGGGGCGGCTCGTGTTTAACCTGTTTGCCTCGCTGGCCGAGTTTGAGCGGGAGCTGATACGCGAGCGCACCCACGCCGGGCTGGCCGCGGCCCGCGCCCGGGGCCGGGTGGGCGGCCGCCAGCGGGGCCTCTCGGAGCAAGCCGAACGCACGGCCATCATCGCCGAAACGCTTTACCGCGAGCAGCAACTCGGCGTCAACGAGATTGCCCAGCGTCTGAACATCTCCAAGGTCACCCTTTATAAGTATTTACGCCATCGAAAGGTGGTCATCCATGCCCACCGCAAGCCGGCAGCGGCCAAGGCCACCGATTAACTTTTGGACCAAACTTTTAACCAAGGCCACCATTGTTTTTACTGTCTCGTGAAATGCTTCTTCACGGAATAGCGCGCGTTTAGGGTCCCTGTGGTCTCAGTACGGGCTCTTCATGGTCTGCGCATCTGCGGGGAGCGCGAACAACGTGCTGCTGAGTTTCATGGGGTACACCCCGGTCGCCACGCTCTGCAAGCTGTACTGAGCGTTCTCGATCTCTATTTTCAGGGGACCGCCCCGGCTTTCGACAGGTAGGCGTACCAGTTGGCGTACCGATGCGCTTTGTACAAGTCCCGGTTCACTGATAGTTTCGGGCTGAAGTAGTATTTCTGCACCCCGCTTCGGCAAACCAGGGTCAATTCGTCGCATTTATACCCCATGATCTTGGTAACGCCTTTGCGAAGCGTCGTGCTCAGCACGCTGTCGGCGTTCGTGGCACCGTCATTCCAGAGCAGCTTGTTATAACCGGCGAACTTACTGTACAGCTTGTTTTCGCTGTTTCGGTACAACTGCAAACTCATCTGGGTGCCGTTGAGCTCGGATCGGTAATCCCCTTCTTTGATGTACCACTCCTGCGCATCTCCCACCGTGGCGGTAAGTTTTTCGTTGGAGAGGTCCGGGTTGTTGCTCTGGTAGGTGTTGTGGTAAACGATTTTGCCCTCGAAGTTCTGGGCATGGGCGACCAGGCAGCTGAGTGCCAGGGCAAGGGTGCATAGGAGCTGTTTCATCTTAAAAAGGTAAAGGGGCTAAAAAAGATTGGGTTAAAAGGAGTATGCTGAAAAGCAGGTGTGTTTTGGGCGGAGTATTGCGGCCTGGGCTCACGATTACGCCCATTATGCCTGCTGGCTGAAAACAGACTACGCGTCAACCGCCATTCCCCAGCGAGGCCTCAAAGTCGGGGCCTCTTCCAGCTCGCGCAGGTTGGCTTCCATGGCCTTTATCCGACTGAAAAAAACCGCCCGGTAGTACCAGTACCGCAGCAGGAAGGAAAACCCGGTCAGGGCGGCGGAAGCCAGGCCGATGGTGGCAAACGAGAGGCCAGAGCCAGGGACCTCGAACACCGCGTAGAAAGCCACGGGGGAGACCACCAGGAAGACGGCATTGGTGAACCGGTAATAGGTTTTAAACGCCCCCAGGGTCTGGCGGAGCGCTTCCCGCGTCGGGGCGTTGGTGTGCTCCGAGAAGATTTCCGCCTGTCGGCGGTAGGTCCAGCCGGAGAACAGGGCAAACCCCACCAGGACCGCCACCAGGGCAAGCTTCCCGGCCAGCGCCCCTCCCCCAGGCCCCGGTGGTATTGCCACACCAGGTAGCCGAGAGGCAGCAGCACCAGCAGGGCGGCGTTCCACCGGCCGAACCAGTTCCAGAAGGCACTCTTCTCCCGCAGCTCCCCCAGGGAGCGGGTGTTGCGCTCGAGGAGCCGGTTTACGGCCTCTCGGGTATGCCCCCCGGGTTCGGGACCTTGCCGGCGGGCGGTGCCCCAGTTTTTTTTGAAGTCGTCCAGTTCCATGCTAGGCTATGCTGATGAGTGTTCGTAGTTGGGCCTTGATGCGGTGGAGTTTGAAGCCCACGTTGGCCTCCGAGATCCCCAGCACCTCGGCCATCTCCCGGTAGCTGCAATCCTCCAGGTAGAGCAGGGTCAGGGCCTGGTCCACTTGGGAAAGCCGCCGAATGGCCCGGTACATGGCCGCCAGTTCCTCGCGGGAACCATCTTCTACGGCCGGCACCTGGAACGCCTCGGGGCCCAGCTCGGCGAATGGCGCGGCCTTGGTTTCCTTCCGCAGCCGGGTGATGGCCGTGTTGAGGGCGATGCGGTACATCCACGTGGTGACCTTGGCACCTCCCCGGAACGTGGGGTAGGCACGCCAGAGCTGCAGCACGATGTCTTGAAAGAGGTCTTCCCGGTCCTGCGGGGAGTGGCAGTACAGGTGGCAGACCTTGTGGAGAAGGCCCTGCTGGGTTTCGATGAGGAGAAGGAACTGCTCGTTCAAGAGGCTCGATGTTTCCCCATTAGTCGGGGAAAGCGCGGAATCCTTAGAGAACCCCAGGTTTTTTTTCTAATGAGAAAAATAAAAGGGCGAATCCATTGCGCAACACCTGATGCAGGCGGGTATATGGCCAGGGGGTGTGGGATTCAATCAAGACCCAAAAGCCTTGAATCGCCTGCTGCCGTTCAGGAAAACAGTGATTTAAACAGCTACCACTTTTTTTACCTATTGTTACGACGACCGTTCACAATAGGTAAATCACGGTCACGAAAGACGCGTCCGCGCCTTAGCGTGCTATATTTTCCGTTTTCTGAGAGCTGCCCAAACAGGAGTTTGGGGGTAGTCGCAGGCGGCTGTTTTCCCTCTTGTTTCTGGGAAGAGCAGCTTAACATGCTGCTTCCCGAACAACAGCTGAACACGCTGATAATCCTCTTGCCTGCTGGCGCACCTTTTGGAGCCCTAACGTATTCCTTCTTAGATTGGCTTTCGCAGCGTCTGCCGCTCTTTTTGACGGGGTCTTCGCTAGGTAACTCCGACCTTTACCCGGCTTCTACTGCTGTACTGATGTCCCCACTCGACTTGCTACCCGTCTTTAACGCCCAGCCCGGTGCGACCCTCTTGCTGTCCCCGGACTGGGTGATCCTGGGCGCCAGCGACGACTACCTGGCCGCGACCCTAACCCAGCGGGACACCATCGTGGGGCAGCATATCTTCGACGCCTTTCCCGACAACCCCGACACGCCCGAGGCCAACGCCGTGGCCAACGTGCGCGCCTCGCTGGAAACGGTGCTGGCCACCAAACAGGTGCACGAGATGGCCCCGCAGCACTACGACGTGCCCGACCGCACCCGGCCCGGCCGGTTCGTCGAGCGCCACTGGCAGCCGCGCCATACGCCCGTGCTTGATGCGCAGGGGCAGGTGCAGTTCATCATCCAATCCGTGCAAGACATTACCGCCAGCCGACAGGCCGAACGGCAACTGCACGAAAGTGTAGTGGCCGAGCAAGTGGCCCGCGCCGAGGCCGAAGTGCAGCGCCAGCGCTTCTACGACCTGCTCATGCAGCTGCCGGCCAACGTGGCCGTGAACGAAGGTCCTGACCAGGTCTTTACTCTTGTGAACCCCGGCTACCAACGCCAAGCCCCCGGACTCCACTTGCTGGGGAAACCCATCCGGCAAGTCTGGCCCGAACTGGTGGACCACGGCATCCTGGATGACCTCGGCCAGGTGTACCAGACCGGCGAGCCCTTCACCGCCACCGAGATGCCAGTGCAGGTGGACTTCACGCGCACCGGCCTGCTAGAGCAGGCGTACTACGACTTCTTTTTCTTGCCCTTGCGTGACGCGCAGGGCCACATCAGCGGGGTGCTGAACTTCTCCTACAATGTCACCACCTCCGTGCTGGCTCGCCAGCAGGTGCAGCTTGTCAATGAGGAGTTAGCGGCCCTCAACGAAGAGCTACACACCAGCAACGAGGAGTACCAGCAGACCAACCTCGCCCTGAATGAAGCGCAGCAGCAGCTCCAGCACCTCAATCAAGACTTAGAGAAACGGGTGCAGGAGCGCACCGCGCAACTAAGCTACCAGCAAGGCCTGTTGACGCAGATTCTGGCGCAGGTACCTGCTGCCATCGCCACTCTGCGCGGTCCCGACCATCGCTACACGTTCTTTAACGAAGCGTATCAGGCCCTGTCCGGAGACCGTACCCGCCCCGGCCTAACCGTGGCCGAAGTGTTCCCCGAGGTAGTGGAACAAGGCTTTATTGGCTTGCTCAACCAAGTGTATACCACCGGCCAGCCATTCAGCGGCACCGAGACGCCGGCCCAACTCTTCGACGCGGCCACTGGCCAGCCGGAGCCGCGTTTCGTGGATTTCACCTACCAGCCCCTCTTAGACGAGCAAAACCAGACCACCGGAATACTGGCTTTCATCGTGGATGTGACGGACAAAGTCCGAGCCCGGCAGCAAGCGGAGGTGCTGCAAGCTCAACTGCTCGCTGCTGCCCAGCACCAGGCCGCCGAGCGCCTCGCCTTCTACCAGGTGTTTGAGCAAAGTCCGGTGCTCGTAGCCTTACTACGGGCCCCCGGCCACCGCTACGAGTACGTTAATCCGGCCTACCAGTCCTACTTCTCCGGCCCGCTCGTCGGCCGGGACGCGGTGGAGGCAGCTCCCGAACTCGCTGCGCAGGGGTTTATCGCCCTGCTCGACCGCGTCTATCAGACCGGTGAAGCCTACATCGGTCGGGAAGTGCCGTTTACCCCAGTGCCCGCGCCCGGGCAGCCGCCTCGAACCAATTACTTCGAGTTCACCTATCAGGCCTATCGAGAAAACGGGGAAATAGCCGGTATCTCCCTTATCGCCTTCGACGTGACGGAACAGGTCCTGGCTCGCCAGGAGCGCGAGCAGCAGCAGCGGCACTTGCAGCAGGTCTTCGAGCAGGCGCCCGTGGCCATCTGCGTTTTTCGCGGGCCCGACTACGTGCTCGATATCGTAAACCCGCCGATGAGTCAGATGCTGGGCCTTCCCGTGGTTCAACTCGTTGGCCGGCCCTTCTTCGAGGCCATGCCCGAGCTGAATGACCAGGGCCTGCCTCAGTTGCTGGCCGAAGTGCGGCGGACCGGCACGCCCTTCATCGCTCAGGAGCAGGAAATTCGCCTCGCGCGCCATGCGCCCGGCCAAGCCGGCTATTTCACCTACAATTACCAGCCCCTGCGTGACGCTGCCGGCCAGGTCGTAGCCGTTATCTGTATAGCCGTGGAAGTCACTGAGCAGGTGCGCGCCCGCCAGCAGGTGCAGGACCTCAACGAGGAACTCGCCGCCATCAACGAAGAGCTGACCGCCACCAACGAGGAACTCCACGAGAGCAACACCCAGCTTACGCGCACCAACGTGGACCTGGACACGTTCGTCTACACCGCCTCGCATGACCTCAAAGCCCCCATTACCAACATCGAGAGTATTACCCTGGCCCTACGCGACACGCTGCCGGCTGCCGTGCAGCAGGACGAGATGACCGCGCACCTGCTCCACCTGCTGGAGCATACCACCACGCGCTTTCAGCTCACGATTGGTCAGCTGACGGACTTGTCCAAGCTGCAACTGGCCCACGCCAGCCCCGCCGAGCCGGTCCCCATGGCCGCTGTCATCGAAGCGGTGCGCCTGGACCTAGCCCCAGTGATGGCGGGAGCGAACGTGCAGCTCACGGTCGAGGTCGCGCCGGACCTGCTGGTCTCCTTCTCCCCCGCCAACCTGCGCTCCGCGATCTACAACCTGCTCAGTAATGCGGTCAAATACCGCGCCCTGGACCGGCCCGCCCAGGTGCAGGTGCGCGCCTATTCGACGGGGCCGCGGGTGGTGCTGGAAGTGCAGGACAACGGGCTGGGGCTGAACGCCCACCAGCAGAGCCGCCTGTTCGGGCTGTTTCAGCGCCTGCATACCCACGTCGAGGGGACCGGCGTGGGCCTCTACATCACCAAGCGCCTGGTCGAGAACGGCGGCGGCACGATTGCCGTTGAAAGCCAGGTAGACGTGGGTACCACCTTTACCCTCACCTTCCCCAGCTAAGGGCCTTTTCGCTATGCCTCTCTTAACCAGTGTGCTGCTCATCGATGATGATAGCACGACCAATTTCCTCAACAAGGCGCTGCTGACCCGCATGGGCGTAGTGGAGCAGGTGCTGGTGGCCGAAAATGGGGAGCAGGCCTTGCGTACGCTGGGCCAGACCTGTACCGGTCCCGATAGCGCCGCGTGTCCCCAGCTCCTGTTCCTGGACATGAACATGCCCGTGCTCAACGGCCTGGGCTTTCTGGAAGCCTACGTCCAAATGCCGCTGGCCCAGCAGCGGGCCATTGTCATCGTCATGCTCACCACCTCGCTGCACCCCCTCGACCAGGCGCGGGCCGAGCAGTTGCCCATTGCCGGCTTTCTGAATAAGCCGCTCACCAAGGAGAAGGTGACGGCCATTTTAGCGCAGTACTTTGCTTAGAAACTGCTTCCGGTGGCTAGGTGCTGACTAGTAGGCAGTAGTCAGCCCAACTCATGCTTGGTCGTAGTAAAATAGAATTTTAGGCAAAGTTGGCGGCGACTTCTTTCCCTTCTTGTTTCTGGGAAAAGTTGCTTTACATAATGTTGCTTCTCGGACACGCCTGGCACTACAGACAAATTTTACTTTTTACTTAGACGGTAACTTGTCTCGTGTTTTCCTGCAACAAGTCCCCTCTATAAGGTCTCTCCCAACCAGACTCTGCTTCCAGTCATGCGCCCTTACTTGCTCCCGGTAGTCCTGTGTCTGGCCGGTCTTTTAGCCCCGCTCACACGGGCTGCCACCGCCCCGGTACTCATTCCGCCAGCAGCGCAGGCACCTTTGCTGCGCTACCAGGTCACGCGTATCGATTCACTTCGGACGGTGTATTTGATTTACGCTCGCCGCCATGATTCGCTCTTCAAAATCGTGTCTGATAAGCAGCTGGTGGAGCCGTGTACGAAGATCACACCAGGTGCTACGTATGCTTTCCAGTTGCGTTCGCTCTTGTTTACGGATCTAACCCCGCAGGAAAAGGCGGCCTCACTACCCGGCTTAGTCCCGTTCGACACGCATCATATGGGTGGACTTGACTACGATGGGCAAGGCTTGATCATTTCGCTGGAAGGCGATTCGATAAGTGATCTATACTACGCTAAGAATGTCAGGGGGCTATGTTTTCAGCCCTAAGAAACCAGTAGCGGGGCGCTTCTGAGCGAGGTAAACCAGCTTTACTGTCAGCCTGGACAGCTGTGAAAGGCACCTTCGTAAAATGATAATGGGTTGCTAGCGATCCGTTTCCAGGATGGCGAAGAAGTAGTTATCGACCCATTGGCCCCGAATAGGTAGATTCTGCCGCTTGCGCCCTTCTCGCCGCATGCCCACTTTTTCCAGTACCCGGATCGAGGCGCCATTGTCGACGGCGCACCCGGCTTCGATTCGGTGCAGGTGCAGCTCGTCAAACCCAAAGCGTAAGAGCTCGGTCAGCGCTTCGGTGGCCAGCCCTTGGCCCCAGTGAGCCGGCAAGAGCTTGTACCACACTTCCCCATTCCGAAAAGATGCCTTTCCCAACGTCAGAGCGAGCAAGCCCACAAACTCGTCACTTGCTCGATGTTGCACATAGAAAATGTAGGCCGTGCGCGGCGTGGCCTGCTGTTGCACGGCCCACTCGGCGAGCAGCAATTTAGTTGTCGCTAAGCTTTCGGGCAGCCCTAGCGTGTTGAATTCATCGACCTGCGGCAACGAATGTAAGTGGTGCACCGCCTGCAGGTCAGTGGCCGTCAACTCCCGTAGGTGAAGACGAGACGTGAAAAGCTCCATTTGCTAGGCTTCGGTAAATAAGACCGTGGGTTCGAGAAGCGATAGTCTTTCTTTGCCTCTGATCTTCGGGAGAAGTTGCTTGATGTAACACTAGTAGTAACGTCTAATCGAGGGCCGTGGCTGTGGCAGAAGTCTGCTCTTGACACAGCTGACTTCTGTAGTCCATCTGCCAGCGGCCCTCAAGGCGCTTTACATCGCTTTAGCGATGACGAAGCATCTGCCAGCTGCCTCGAGTATGCGCGGGGCAGAAGTTCTGCAACAGCCACGGATCTTTTTGGAACGGCGGACCTAGTCTTATTGCACTTCCTGCAGGAGCCACCAATCCAAGCTCGCCAGACTCCCGGTCAAAAGGGCGTACACGAGGGCTACCCGCAACTGGCCCGTGACCAGGGCGCGTACCAATAGCACGAAGTTTAGCACGCTCCAGAGCAGGGCTACCAGAACGAAGAGGAACAGAAGCGTCATACTCTGCAACAGCCAGCCGCTTGCATAAAGCGCGCCCACGAGAACGAGCAGGGCCGCATTGACCGGCAGTACTTCGTGGCAAGACGTAACAGGAGGCAGCGGCATCTGGTGCGAGGCGAGGAGTGTGGGGGATGAGCAACTTACAGCAAAAAGAGTGCTTTCTAGTTCGAGGAAACTCCTCTCATGCTGTCGAGGACTTGTGTACCTGCGTAAGACGTAGTTTTCCGGCTCTTCAACTAAGAACCTAGCCCGTATCTAATCGGCCGACTTGAAGGTGTCCAACTCAACGCTGATAGCCGGGATAAGGGCCCCTTATCGAGGGTAATAAGAGAGGGTTTTTCGTCCGACCAGTAACTTTGTTCAACGCCGTACGAACTGGCTCCCAGTAAGGGGCCTGCTCCTCGCTCTTCTAGGTTGTCAGGGGCAGTCCAATGCGGAACGTGGTGCTGTGGCCTTCCTGGCTTTCCACATGGAGCGTGCCCCCATGGCCTTGAGCGATGCTATCGTGGCTAAGCCAGAGGCCTAGGCCGGTGCCCTCCCCGGTCGGCTTGGTCGTACAAAAGGGCTGGAACACCTTAGCTTGTACCGCCGGGCTCATGCCGGTCCCATTATCGGCCACCTCTATCTGCACCTGCCCGTTCACGTGGTGCAGCGAGCTATCTGGTTTCACGGATGAAATAGGCTTTAACTACGCACGCCAGCAGTGGAATATATTTATACCTATTCGCTGTTTTATTTCTCCTCTTTCGTGGATCTTAGTACGTGATGATTTGCTGCCGGCGGTTCGACGGGCGGCGCCTGACCGAGAGCTAGACGCCAGAGAGTAGAGGAGTGCTGTCGTTTCTTTTCGGCTGGGAAGCGGCTGCCAATCTGCTTTCTTTTCCCCTCTTATCCCACCCCCAGCTATGGTGTATTCTACCCAGTTGCTGCTCGCAGTAAGCTTGCTGCTACCTATGCTGACAACTCAGGCACCAGCCGATCACCCCGCGCCCCCGGCGACGGGGGCAGTTCGCCCAACGACCGACCACTCTCTTCTCCAGCAGCGCCGCCCCGCCCCGCCCGCGCTGGCGGGAACGCCTAGCTCATCTAGCCGAGCGGAAGCCGTTCGCCAGGTATGGGATGCGCGCTACGCGGGCACGGGCACGGCAACGGATATGGCCGTGGATGCGGCCGGCAACGTGATCGTGACGGGCATTTCGTACAGCACTAGCCTCGACGACTATGCCTACCTCACCGTGAAGTATGCAGCCAGTGGCCAGCAACTCTGGGCGGTCCGCTTCGAGGGGGCCGCCCTTACTCGGGCGGCGAAGGTGGTGGTGGATGCCCGGGGCAATGTGTACGTGAGCGGCACGGGCACCGGCCGCGGCAATGGCAGTAACCGGGAGGACTTTGTCACTTTTAAATATTCGGCCAGCGGCACCCTGTTATGGACCACCCGCTTCGACGGGGGAGGAGACAGGCGCCGCCGCGATTACGCGGCCGACATCGCGGTGGATGCCGCCGGCAACGTCTACGTCACGGGCACCACCGATTCGGGCAGCATCGCGCCGAGCGACTACGGCGACATGGTGACGGTGAAGTATTCGCCCACCGGGCAGCGACTCTGGACCACTTCCTTCCCGACCTTTAGTAACAACTTCCACCAGGCCGTGGCCCTGGCCCTGGATGGGGCCGGGGAGGTGTTGGTGAGCGGCCTCGACCGCTCTAACGTGGGGTCTTTGACGTACAAGTATGCCGGGGCCAGCGGCCGGCAACTCTGGCAGCGCCGCACAGGGGGTCCCTTTCCGGCCGCCCTGGCCGTCGATGCGGCAGGCGATGCCTACGTGACGGGCCGCGGGCGGGGGCCGATGGCTCGGCCGACTACACCACGGTCAAATACGCGGGGGGAGCGGTCAGGAACTCTGGCAAGCCCACTACGACGGCCCAAACCAGGCCCTCGATCAGGCGACGGCGCTGGCCCTCGACGGGGCGGGCAACGTGCTGGTGACGGGCACCTCGAACGCGGCGTACGCCACGCTCAAGTACGCGGGTTCCAGCGGCCAGCAACTCTGGCAAGCGCGTTACCCCGGACCCGGCCCGGCACAAGCCAGCAGCTTAACCCTCGACCCGGCCGGCAACGTGTATGTGACGGGGCGAGCGGTTGATACGAGCAGCAGCAGCGCGGAGGTGGCCACCGTGAAATACGCGGCCGCCGATGGCCAGCAACTCTGGGAAACCCGCTACGCCGGCTTGTCCCCCACCGCTCCTGGAGCAGTCGGCGTGGCCCTGGATGCGGCGGGTCACGTGTACGTGGCGGGCACGACCACCCTCGGGGGAGGCACGTATTTCGCCCTCCAGTACGCCCAATCTAGCGATACCCCGCCGATTTTCGTAGTACCCAACCCCATCCGGGCCCTGGCAGCTGAGGGGGAGTGTGGGGCCTCGGTGGCGTTTGCGGCAACGGCCACCGGCACGCCGGCGCCTACCCTCACTTATGCCCTGCCCAGCGGGCCGATCACCTCGCCCCACCTCTTTCCGGTGGGAGTCAGTACAGTTACAGTCACGGCCACCAGCAGCACGGGCACCCAGACCCAGGCCTTCACCGTCACGGTAGTGGATACCGAGCCGCCGACCCTGGCCGCCCCCACGGACATAACTCTCTCCACGGATGCTGGGAGCTGCTACGCCTCGCCTTTTCTGCCACCACCGGCGGCGACGGACCGGTGCGGGCCGGTCAGCGTGACGGGCGTACGCAGTGATTCCTGGTCCGTATCATCTTCCTTTCCAATTGGCACAACCACCATTATCTGGACGGCCACCGACGAAGCCGGCAACTATACGGTCAGTGCCCCGCAACTGGTGCACGTGCGTGACCAAACGATTCCCATTGTGCGCACCCAAGATATCAGCGTCAGGTTGGTGAATGGCAGGGCGACGGTCACGGTCGAGCAGGTCGATAACGGCAGCAGGGATCCCTGCGGCTTTAGCGAAATGACGCTGAGCCGGACCGAGTTCACGGCCGCCGACCTGGGCCCTAACCGGGTCACCTTAACCGTGACGGACGACTCCGGTAACGCGGCTAGTGCCGAGGCGGTGGTTACGATACTGCCGGCTGCGCCGACCAGTGGGGTGGCCCGCTACCGCCTGCATGCCGGCGGTGGCCCGGTTAACACCTCGCAGGGTCTCTTCGCCGCCGACCAGTACGCGGCGGACGGAGCAGTCTTCTCGACCGACCAGCCCATTGCGGGCACCGACGAGGATGCGCTCTACCAAACCGAGCGCTACGGCCGCTTCACCTACCACCTGCCCGTGCCCAACGGGCAGTACATGGTCAGGTTGCACTTCGCCGAAATCTACTGGCGCGCCCCGGGTCAGCGCGTGTTCGACGTGGCGGCGGAGGGCACGACCGTACTGCAAGCCTATGACATCGTGCAGAAGGTCGGACCGTTGACGGCGACTACGGAGACTTTCTCCGTCACTGTCAGGGACGGCCAGCTCACGCTCGCCTTTGTCCCCGGCGCCGCCGGCACAGATTTGCCCAAGGTGTCGGCGATCGAAGTGCTGGAGGTGGTACCGACGGCCGTGCTTCGTCTCAATGCCGGGGCCGACACACTCAGCACCTCGCTGGGCCGCTTCGCCGCCGATCAGTACATGGCCGGCGGAGTACCTTTCGCCACCACGGCACCCATTGCCGGTACCGAGGACGATGCCTTGTACCAGAGTGAGCGTTACGGCACCTTCCGCTATAACTTGCCGGTGCCCAACGGAACCTACACGGTAAAGCTGCACTTTGCTGAGCTCTACTGGAACGCGCCAGGGCAGCGCGTGTTCGATGTGACAGCGGAAGGCACCCCCGTGCTCCAGGCGTATGATATCGTGCAGAAGGTGGGCCCGCTGACGGCCACCACCGAGTCCTTTTTGGTAACCGTCACCGACGGCGTGCTCTCGCTCGCCTTTGCCCCCGGCGCGGGTGGGGTGGATCAACCGAAAGTGTCGGCCATCGAGGTGCTGAGCGAGAGCGCCGTTTCACCGGTCGCCGCCGCGCGCCCCGCCGCTAGTCCCTTGGCAACCGTTGCCCCAGCTAAGCTGCCCGTCTACAGCGCCCAGGTCAAGCTCTACCCCAATCCGTCTACTGATGGCCGCGTCACGGTCGAGCTGCCGGCTGCCTTTCAAGGCGAGGTCAGCTACACGCTGGTCTCGGCGCTGGGCACGACCCTGAGTCAAGGCCGGCGCACGGTTTCAACCGCAGGGCAGTCGTTAACCTTCGACTTTTCACCGCAGCTCGCGGCCGAAGGCCTCTACTACCTGCACCTGCACGGGGCCAAGGGGCAGGCCCACGTCAAGCTGCTGCGGAAATAACCAGTCCAGCGCGAACCGCACCTGCGCTGGCCCCTAGTAGTCAGTGCCAAACGGAAACGGAAGATACTTGGGTGGGGAAGCAGCGGCCGCTTTAAACTGCCTGCCAGCGAATAGGTACCTCTCCTCGTACAAGCTGTCACCGGAAAGTGGAAAGGGTGTGCTAGGACACGCTAACCTTAAATTCCGTAGCGCTAGTTTCCGTTTCTCTAGTGCTCCCCCAGTAGAAGAATGACATGAAGGATGTTGTTAAACAACTAGGGGAAAACCTCCGACTCAGCCCTGGCTAGGTTTGGCCAGCGGCTGCTAGGCGGTGAACAAGTCCAAGGTAAATGCTGCTTCGGCTGGTAGGGCCTGGTTGGAGAAGCTGTATTCGTCATGCAGGTTCAGGTGGCGGTAAGAGAGCACAGCGAAGGGCGCAGGAGCATCAATGAAAACTCTCAACCTAAACCGAGCCCAGGGTTCACCCGTTGCGGCAAAGACATTGCAATTACCAAGAGGGCTCCAGGCACGTTATTGTACAACATAGCGGCTTATACAAGCTGAGCACTATTAAACGTTTGTTTTACTTTTGACAAACGCCGTTTTTTTTGTTAAACCAACGCCTTTCCTGGTAATGCCTGCCTTGCTACTGCCCTACTTAGACCGCGTGGGCTTCATTCCGGAGGTTGACCGGGCGGTAATTGCCGCTGCGTGGCAAGTGCGCTCCTTAAAAGAGGGGGAGACGTTACTAACGGCCGGTGCCGTGTGCCACGAATTATATTTTGTGCAAGAGGGCGTATTACGTATCCAGGTGCAGCAAGCAAGTGGCAAGGAAGTGACTCACTTCTTTATGGCTGAAAACCGCTTTTGTACCATTTTGCACAGTTTTACCCACCAAATACCGGCGGCTGAGAGCATTCAGGCAGCCTGCGTGACGCAGGTGCTGGCCATTAGCAGAACGAATTTGGAGGCCCTATACCACCAGCTGCCCTATTTGCGAAACCTGATTATGGAGAGTATCCAACAGGGCTTGCTGGATAAGATTAGGCTCCGGAACTCCTACTTAGGGCAAGATTCAGCGGCGCGCTATCACCAGTTTTTACGCTGTCAGCCCGAAGTCGCACGGCGGGTTTCCCTCTCGGACGTGGCCTCCTATCTGGGAATTACACAGCAGTCGCTCAGTCGCATTCGTCGGGCGAGCAACTAGGCGCGCTTTTTACCAATTGGTAAATTAGCCTCGCTTTCTAAGGAGGACCTTTGTGGCGTACCAATAAAGCACACCATGATCACTCCCCTTATCTCTTCTGTCTTGGCTGGAACGCGTGTCGTAGTGCTAGGCGGCAGCGGCGGCCTGGGCCTGGCCACCGCCCAAGCGGCGGCGGCGGACGGCGCCCACGTCGTTATCGTTTCCAGCAACCAGGAGCGAATCAACCGAGCCCTTGCCGAACTGCCTGCCGGTAGCGAAGGCCACGCTGTCAACCTCACGGACGAAACGCAGGTAGAGCAGTTTTTCGCTCAACTCGGCGCGTTTGACCATCTGGTCTTTTCGGCTGGCGAAGCCTTGCAACTGAGTGAAGTGGCCAATACGACCTTGCAAGCCATGCGGCAGACATTTGAATTACGCTATTTCGGTACCCTGGCGGCAGTGAAATATGCAACCCCACATCTGCGGTCGGGCGGCTCCATTGTGCTCACCAGCGGCATTGCCAGCCTACGCCCCGGTAAGGGCTGGGCCGTCGCCGCCAGCATCTGCGGGGCCATAGAAGCGCTGACCCGCGCGCTGGCGGTGGAACTGGCCCCCATTCGGGTCAATGCGGTCGTGCCGGGTGTGGTGAAAACCGACATCTGGGCCAGCTTACCTGTGGCCGATCGGGAGGCCATGTACGCCGGCCTCGCGCAAACTCTGCCGGTGGGCAAGGTTGCCGAGGCAGGGGCTGTGGCCCAAACCTACCTCTATCTGCTGCGTCAGCCCTTCAATACAGGGCAAACCGTGGTGGTTGATGGCGGGGCAGTGCTCGTATAAACATCCAGTAAAAGAAAGACCAGCAAGAACCTATCAGGGTGTTGTTAAACAAATAAGGGAAGACTTCCGCCTTGGAGGTTTTCCCTTATTTGTTTAACAACACCCTTAGTTCATACCAGCCTTTCGTGTTGGCTTGTCTCGCTTCGACTTAGACTCCCTCCTACCTTCTTGTTTTCTTCTAAGGAGGAAAATTCTAGGGAGAAAACAAGTACCTGTTTAGTTTTCGGCATCCTATTATTTTATGATAAATGGTCCTTATCGATACCAAGGTAAAAAGCGAGTTGGCTTACTCAGTAGTCGGCAGTGATACCTATAGTGCTAGCGTGCCAGTTGTTCACCGATGAAACTCGTTCGTAAAGCCATCTTACACGTCATGCCCCTATGTATTCGCAAATACTAGCTAATGTTGCCCGCCATGTCATCCTAACGCCCGAGGAGGCCGCCCGCTTCACCCACCTGCTGGGCCCGCAACAGGTAGCGAGCGGTGAGCACGTACTGGTTGCAGGCGAGCGCGCTACCTGCCTCTGGTTCGTGGTGAGCGGCTGTGTCCGTACCTATGCTACCGATGCTCAGGGGCGAGAACACAACCTGGCCTTCTCCACCGAAGGGTGGTGGTGCACCGACTCGGCCAGCTTTTTCGAAGGCGGCCGGGCCACGCTGGCCCTGCAAGCCTTAGAAACGACCAGCCTGCTCTCGCTTAGCCTGCCCGACTTAGAGAATCTGTGCACCCAGGTGCCCAAGTTTGAGCGCTTCTTTCGGCTGCTTTCCCAAAAGGGCTACCAATTGCTCGAGCGCCGTCTGGTGGCGATGCTGCGCCTGACGGCCGAGGCGCGCTTTATCCGCTTCTATCGGCAATACCCCCGCCTGCTCAACCGCGTGGCGCAAAAGCATATTGCCGCGTACCTCGGCATCACGCCCGAGTTTTTGAGCATGTTGCGCCGCAAGCACACGCCGCCGGCGCGTTCTTAAAGTAGTTTAAGTAGGTTGAGAGGGCGGGAGACGTGCTTTGCTACCTCCTTTTACTGGCCCTCTTCAACCTGCTTCCTGCCATGCTGAACACCCCTCCCGACCTGCGCCTCGACGCCCTATTGACTGCCGCGGCTGCCTTGCCCGCCGAGCAGCCCGTCGTGATGCTCAATCTGCTGCGTTACCGCGACCAAGCCGCCTACGACGACCCCACCACCCAGCCGCCCCGTACCGGCCAGCAAGTGTATCAGGCGTATATTGACGCCTTTCTACAGTTCAACGACCCGGCCGAGTTCACCCTCGTCTTGCAGGGCTCCGCCCAGGCGCAACTGGCCGGATTACCCGGCGAACAGTGGGACGCCGTCGCAGTGGTTGAATACCGGAATCTAGGCGTTTTTCGCCGCTGGGTGGAAAGCGACTTTTACACTAGCCAGGTAGCGCCTATTCGCCCGGCGGCTTTGGCTGACTGGCGCCTGCTGCTGCTCACCCGTCCGAGTACCCAAGGTGCCGCTGACACGGGCTATCTGCGCGGTCTAATGGCACAAGAAACGAGTTATTGATTCTGCTCGCTGCTGGGCTAGCGAAAATAGCTTCGAGCGACCTGCTTTTCAAGTGACAACGGCTGGGGAGCGTCGTCGTCATGGCGGACGACGCTCCCCAGCCCTTTTTAGCCGAAAGCCAAACAATACGTACTCGCAAGCCCCAATGGCCCCGCTCGTCCCTGTGCTACCTGTAGAGTAGGGCTTGTCCCTCAAAGCCTATCGAGGTGTCGTTATGGCAGCTAGTGCTGTTTTACAACCAACGAGAACAGGTAGGTTTTTGGACCACATGGGTCTTTGCGAGTGAGTAATCTATTTCAGGACAAGGTACTCGGGCTAGGTGCTTCGTAAATCGAGCGTTTTCGTGGATGAACGTATCGCCTATAAGTACCCTGTCCCTAACAAGTTAGAACGGATTCACCTGTCCGATTTGGCCGTCTCCTAAATCAATGTCTCACGATCTGCTTGGTCGTTGACTTACTTGGAAGGCTAACAGAGTCGGAGTGCGCGCCAGCTGGGGTAGGATTAACTTATCTGATTCAACAAGCTAGGGCTGACTTCGTACGAATGCCACTTGTTTTCTTCGTCGGCCTTCGCCTTCTCGTTGCCTTCCCGAGCATTGCCCAACGACGCGTCACGTGGGTCGTTATCGTCGACACCATTCTTCAACCCGGCTGCCACTTCACCCCCGACTCCGTCGCCCGGAGGCTGGCCCGCATCATTTATTCAACAATAAATTAGCTCTATTGGGGAGTAGGACTGAAGCTGTATTATAGGCGATTACTAGGGGGTATATTTGAAGGGAACCCTTACGCTTTGTCTATGAAAACAGCGCTTATCTCCGCCTTGTCGATCAGTTTGCTGGTCTCCGCTACTGCGTGCGTCACGCAGACGGAGACGGTTATCGCCTCCCCGGCCACGAGACGCACGGCATACAGCGTGCCGGCGGCGGCGATCGCCAAGCCCGAGAAGTCTCCGCTGCCCGTCACCGATGCCAACGGGCACACGACCACTATCTCAACCGACTCCCTGCCCCGGCCCCCCGCAACTACTATCCCCCGGTCCGCAATTCGGCGCCCAACTCGCAGAAATCCGTGAAGCGCCGGGGCTATCTGCCCACCAAGGTCCGCACCTACAAGCCGACCCGGCTCCGGAAGAAGAAGTAGGGAGGTGATCTAGTAAAAACGGGCAGTTTGAGCATTAAGTGAAGGTTCAGAATATCATAGCTTTCGGGCCTACCACCGAGGCTAGCCCCCAACCTAGCGAACCGCACAAAAGGTAGGGCCAGAAAGTCGGGCCAAAAATAAACGACGGCTTCTCTTTGTAACCCTGGCTTTCTGACCCGTATGAACAAAACCTTCGGCTACGCCCGCGTCTCCACCGTTGACTAGACCCTGGACACGCAACTCGACATTCTGACCAAGGCCGAATGCGACCACATCTTCCAAGACAAAATCACGGGCATGAGCCTGCAAGGGCCCGCGCTCGATGAGTGGTGGGGTTGTGGCGCGAGGGGATACCGTGCTGGTGGCCCGCTTCTTCCACCTGGGTCGCAGCCGCGACCACGCCATTCACCTAGTTAATTCCTTCCACCAGCGCAGTATTCACTTCAAGGCCCTGGACCTGGGCCTTGACACCCCGACGCCGGCGGGCAAGTTCATGCGCTCCGTCTTCGCCTCACTGGCCGAGTACGCCCGCGAGAGCATCCTCAAGAAAACCAAAGCCAGCCAGCAATTGACTGCCGCTCAAGGCAAGCACACCGGCCGGCCCAAAGGGCTCGATGCGGAACATCTGGGAAAGTGAAAAAAGCGCTGCAGCAAGGACTGTCTGTGGCTGAAACGGTGAAACTGACCGATAGCAGTCTCTCCAGCGTCACGCGCGACCGCCAGTACTGGATGGCGGTCGCGTAGAACACTAGGCGCACCCCGAAGAGCTAGAGCAGCCGCCAAGTTGTACCACTGCTTACCTTCCTCCTGTGGGTAACTAAGTATTGATAAGCTAGTTACCACAAACTTATTGTTTCGCTTTTCGGAGCAGCTCATAACAAACTTGCAATTCTTTATCCCGGCTGGCTAAGAGGTCGGCTAGCTCGTAGCGCACGGGGTGCTCCGGGACGACGCCGTGCCCGGCCACCGCGCCCTGGGCGGAAACGGCCGACTCAAACCGAGCCAGCGGCAGCAGCAAACGAAGTTTGGAGTGGGGCAGCGTCAGTTGGGCCGTACCTAAGCTGGCGTTGCCATAATACCCCCCACCGACTTCTTCGCCGATAAATACCCCCCGCTGGTGGCTGCGGACGAGGGCGGCAAAATCGGCCGCCGCCGAAAACGTGCCGCCGTTGACGAGCACGTACACGGGGCCCCGAAACGCGTTGGGCTGGGGCGGTTGCAGGTGCAGGCCGGGGTGGTTGACGTACGCCAGGCCCGTTTTCGTGGGTTGAAGGCCGGTCAGGTAGCCCGGAATGGCTGTGAGCAAGGGGACACCCGCCACGGATAAGCGGTTCAGCAAGTCGCGGTCCGCGGTGGGGACCGTAATCCGCTGGTAGACTCGAAAAGGCTCGGTGGCCAGGTAAGAATAGAGCAGCGCCGCGTACTCGTCCCGGCCGCCTGCGTTGCCGCGCAGGTCGATTACGAGGCTCGTCAGCCGCTGGGTGGCCAGGGTGCGAAACGTCTGCTCGAGAAAAGCGGGAAACTCCTGGTCGGTCGCAAAGGAGGGAACCGTCAGCACCAAGGTGCGCAAGTCCTCGTCGGTTCGGGCCGTCGCGTACTTGCTCGCGGGGGCAGCCTGCTCCTGACCGGCCACGCGCATCGTGCGCAGAGGCGGCTGACCCGGCTCCCGAAAAGCGATGGTAAACGAGTCGGTCGCCTGCACGTGGCGGGCGAAGAGGGCGGCAAAATCGTGCTGCATGCGGAATTGCTTATAGGTCTGGTTGTGCCCGTCCGCCGGAATGACGGCCCGCAGCCGGGGCAACACGTCGCCGAGTTCGTGCCCGTTGATGGCGACTACGGTGGCGCCTTTCGGGATGCTTGCATAGGCCTGGCGCACCACTGCCTGCTCCCCGTTTAGCCCAAGCTCCAAGGGAAAGGGCTTGGCCACGCGGGCTTGGTGCTGCTCGGCGGCTTCGGACGGGTAAAGCTCGGTGTGCCCGCAATGAATCTGTTCAATCACGGGGCTGAGCAGTTGCAGCAACTCCGCCTCCGAGGCGGGCTTGGTCAGGTGCTTTTTCACGTCGGCGAACGCGCGGTCCAGGCTTGCCGGGTCGGTGTGCCAATACGGCGCCGGGTGCAGTTTCTGCAGGCTTTCCTGGGCATAGGTTGCGTCTTCGCTCAACTGGCGGGCGGTGTACGTTTGCTGCTGGCGCCCCCAAGCTCCGCGGCCCATTGTTCGTTTTTGCGCCGCAGCTGCTGAGCCAGGCCAGCCAACGCCGGGTCCAAGGGGAGATAGGTAAACGTTGCCCAGGTGGCGTCCCGGCTTTCGTATTCTTTGCGGATGAAGTTCTGCAGGGTCGGAAAGCGGCCCACCTCGGCGATGTCAATGCCGCCCACCGCCGGCGCCGTTTGGGTCGTGTCAATGTGCGTCACGACCCGCTCCGAATGCAGGCGCAGGGAGTCCAGCCGGCCTAGTGATTGCCCCAGTAACAGCAGAGCGGCGGAAAAGTGGGTGTCGATGACCACGCTACGCAGGTACCATTTGGGGCCCAGTTGCTGGTAGGTGGTGGTCCACTGGTCCTGCTGCACCCGCACTTGCTTCGGCGATTTGCTAATCGGTTGCCCGCCCCAGGTCTGGTGCGCCTGCAAAAAGCGCACCCCGTGCGGACTCACGCGGTGCGTGGCCTTCACCAAGGCGTCGGAGGCCGCATCGATATAGAGCGTGCCCTGGAGCAGGGGCTGGTGGATCTGAGGCTTTTGGTCGAAATCAATGACGTGCACTAGCTTGCCATCCAGCGTCATCGTCTGCCGCCAGTTGAAGGTATAATACCGGGCCAGGTCCCGGGCCTTTTTCAGCTTCACGCCCAAAAACCGGTGCGGGTCGGGGGCATCGATGCCGGAAACGGCCGTCCACCCGAAGGTGTAAAAGCCCCGCGCGCGGGATTCCATAGCGGCGCTTTGGCGCGCTTGTCCTCCAGGTAGCGGCCTTCGAGCACGGCAGTGGTTTGGGCCTGTGGGCGGCCGGTGGTGCGAAATGCGGCCTCCCAGAGTTGAATCACGTTTTGGTTGGCCCGGACGACTTCCCGTTGAAAGCCCTCCGCCTGGTAAGGCACCGCGGCGTAGTTCTGCGGCACTTTTTCCAAGCAGCGGGCCACCAGGTCCAGGGCCGTTACGGGCTGGACGACGACCTGCGGCAAGCGGATGGCTTCCGGCTCGAGGGCAATGGTGACTTGTGGCGGTCCGCTGGGGGACCACGCCACGGTAACCGACTGATATCCCAGGTAGGAAAAGACCAGCGATTGGCTGGCAGCGGGCGCCGGAATCCGAAACACAAACTCGCCGGCTTGGTTCGTGGTGGTGCCCCTGCTGCTCCCCACTAACTGAATCGACGCATAAGGCAAAGCGGCTCCGGTGACCTTGTCGGTAACTTTACCCGTCAAGGAAAGGAGAGATTGCGCCTCCGCTAGGCGGAAGGTCAGCAGCAGGAAGAGGAGCGGGAAAAGCTTCATGCCCGGAATACACCAAGGGTTGCAGTCGCCCTGAGGCTAACGGAAAGAGCAGCAAAAGAAGCAAGCGGTTGCATGAGTGGCGGTGCACAGTCCACGACCGGCCAAAAAGTAGGGCCAACGACTCATCCAGCTATGAGAATAGGGATGAGGAATTTCAAGCACCCGAATGCTTAGCGTAATTTTATCCCCTTCCTGCTACAAAGGCCGACACCCAGGGGCTCCTGGTCTGCTCCCCCTCTTTCTACCCTTTTGTGTCCGTCCGCTCCCCCCTCTCCCCTTACGTGTTTCATTCTAAGGAGCAACGTGTTTAGAATGAAACAAGTCTTCTTCCGCACCACGGCCCGGGCCGTGGCCGCTACTTACCGCTTGGGTTGCCCTGCTAAGCGGTCGGCGGGCCACTCCTTCCCTACCCGATCGTCCATAATTGCGCCCAGTCCGTGGTATAGGCCGGACTTTGGTAGGCGGCACGACTATCCCAGGCCGCGCGCTCGCCTTTGCGCACGAACGCGGCGGCAAAGTGAACGGCCCCGGCGCCGAAGCGTTCATTGAGCCGATCAAGGTCTTGCATTAACCGGTCACGGACTTCGCCCTTATTGGGGGAGGCAAACAGGTTGAGCTGTTGTTGACCGGCTGTTTCCAGCCCGTCGAACACGACCCCGGCTTTCTTGTAGACCGTGTCGGGCTGCCAGAGCCGTTTGAGGGCCGAGCGCACGTGGCGCAGCAGCTCGCTGGTGTCGCTGGTGGCGACGGGCAAGGTGACCACGGTCGAGAACGAATACGGTGGGGGCTCCACACTGAAGCGGTCCTTGCTCAGGAAGATCGAGAGCGTGTTGACGGCCGACCCTTGGCGGCGCAGCTTCTCGGCGGCGCGGGCGGTGAAGGCACTCACGGCACCTACCACATCGGGAAAGGCCGTTAGGGGCGTGCCAAAGGTGCGGCTGTAGGTAATCGACTGGCGCGAGAGCGTCCCGTCCTCCGAGGGCTGCAAGTGCTGGCATACTTTGCCTTGTAGCTCGCGCAGCAGCCGCACGCCCACCACGCCGCCCAGGAACTTGCGGGCCCAATTCTCCCGCTGCTCGGCGAGTTGCGCGGCGGTACGGATGCCTTGCGCATGGAGCTTGTCGGCGTATTGGCGCCCAATGCCCCACACGTCCTCGACCGGGGTGAGGGCCAAGGCCTTGTGTCGTTTCTGCTCGGTGTCCAGATAACAGACCCCGTTTAGTTTGGGGTACTTCTTGGCTAAGCGGTTGGCCAGCTTGGCCAGCGTCTTGGTGGGGGCGATGCCCACGCAGGTGGGTATCTTGGTACGGCGGTGCACTTGGGTCCGGATCTCCGCCCCTAGGGTCGCCAGGTCGGGGTGCAGGTAACGGTCCAGGCCGTGCAAGTCCAGAAAACACTCATCGATGCTGTAGATCTCGAGGGCCGGCGCGACCGAGGCCAGGTAGTGCATGACCCGGCGCGACATGTCCCCGTAGAGGGCGTAGTTAGAGGAGAACACCCGCACCTGGTGCTGCTCGAGCAGGGGCTTGACCTGGAAGTAGGGCTCGCCCATCTGCAAACCCAGGGCCTTGGCTTCGGCCGAGCGCGAAATCAAACACCCATCGTTGTTGCTGAGCACGACGACGGGTACCTGCCGCAGCGAGGGGTTGAAGGCGCGCTCACAACTCACGTAGAAGTTGTTGCAATCCACTAGCGCGAACATGGCCTCACCAGGTTAGGAAGAAAACCCTGCACCGAGCATAGCAACAGCTTTTTACATATTATGATGTAATACACGGCAATTATATACTTGATTTACGGCAAGTATACGCGCTTATATGCAATATAGTTTGTAATTTATGTAAATATTGATAAATATCGACGCCTTATACTGTACCTATTGCGTCAACTCGCCCACATTGATGGTCGCAGCGTACGATTCTCGCTCGCTGGCTAGGGCCTGGCGATGATCGTGTTCTGATCGTGGGTTAAGCGCCATTTACCGCCCTCTTTGACTAGCACATACGTTTTGCGCTGCTGCTCGTCGGTATGCCGCCGCCCGTCGGGCGCGGTGTAGGGACTTAGCCTGTGGACGGCGTCGGCCACGGCGACGGCGGGGACAGAAAGCGCACCCGCAGCGAGTCCAGGCGCATACTCACCCCGCGCAGAAAGCCCTGATGCACGGCGCGCACCTCGGCCAGCACGGCCGCGCGGCCCCGGGTGATGCCGCCCCGGGGTTGATATGTTCCCACTCGGGGTGGTATAGGCGGCCGCCTGTACGAAGCGCCCGTCGTTGAAATCCTGCTCGAACCAGCGCACCACCTGCTCGACCGCTTGCCGATCCTGCCGGGTTTGGCCCAGGCTTGGGAAGACCAGGCCGTAAGCTGTCAGAAGTAGTACCAGAAATTTCATGCGGGGCAAGAACTGCGAAAGGAAAGGAACCAGCACGCCGCTCACCTGCGCAGCCGACCAGACGAGCCGCGCGAAGAGCGTTACCACTGTAAATATAAAGTATAGTAAATATACTGTAAATGGGGGGGGCGTTCACCCTCGGTCGCTGGGCAGCACGGGCTTAACGATGCACTCCAGCGCACAGGAAAGCGAGCTATCCCCGCTGGAAACTCTTCTCGTTGCGGAGGCTTTTTCTAAGCTGACAAGGAACGACTGACTCCAGAGCGCGCTCTTTGCTCGTACGGGTCGGCAGCCCACAGCTGCTCCTTCAACTACCTGGTAACTTTGTTGGGGGCCGCCCCGCCCCACTCCGTAACTTAACTCCCCTCACCCTGGCGAGGCGGCCTTCCCGCTCTTAGCAGCGGAAAAAAGCAGGTTTTCTCGCTAGACAGCCCAGAAACCGCTAAATTTGAGTTGTGATGGAAACGAATCCTGTGGTTACCGGCGCCGCTTTTGCCGCCCTGGTCGGCCGTTTGCGTGGCGAACAGCCCGCGAGCTACGTGTACCTGCACACCAACATTGTCACCGACCGCTACTTTCTGCTGGGGAAGAAAAGCAAGTGCTGGCCGAAACCGACTACGATACGGCCGCCTTTTACACGCTGGCCTTTCGGGCTCAGGTGGCCACGATCGAGGGGATGATTTTCACGTGATCTTGGCCCTAAAGGACCTCGAGGACACGAGCGGGGTGCGCGACGCTGAATTCGCCCTCGAGATTATGAAGTATATTTCCACTCCCTTGCCGCGGAAGCCCGGGACAAGAGGAACAAAAAATAGAGTGATACTTTCCGGTAGTCGCGCCCACCGACAGCAGGTCGCCGCTGTTACCATTGCTGAGCCAAGACCGCTGCCTTCAGTGTTTAACCAGCCACTCGACCCCGGCTCGTTGTTCGATAACGAAGCCTTCGTTTAGATACAATCGCTGGAGATGTTGCTCGAACGTTTCCTCCCCTATCATCTTTTTCAGAAAAGGACCCGGGTTCTGATACATCTGCTCGACTTCTGACAAGGGCATGGCAACTTCTTCCAGGGTTTCTATTGCCGGCACAACCACGGGACGAGTTGCTACCTTGGTTTGGCTTTCTAAGTACTCTGCCAGCAAATACTTGTCGACTAACGCTTTGTAAATGGCGCCGGCCGGCTTCTTCACTTTGCCTAAGCGCAGCAGTTTGGTGATGCGAGCCAACACGAAATCCACATACCCGAGAGGATACTCGCCCGCTTGTAATTGCTTGCTAATTTGCTGCACGCTGCGTTTGCTTACGCCCGCTTTTAAAAGTTCCTGATGCCAAGCCGGGACACCAGCATACTCGACATGTTCAACTTTCTCGGTATGCTGAACATTTTCTAAAGCTTCCGAACTCTCAATTAATTCCGTATCATCGGTAATTTCGCGATCCTGGGGTTTGCCGGAGAGTTCAATCAAAAACCGAATCTTCTGCACGATCTGGTTCTGCCGCTCTAACTCAAACGTAAAGGGCATGTCGGTGGCGGCTAATTCGCTTTGCGCCTTATCTAGCACCCGGGCTTTGAAATTAGAGAACCGGGGATATTCATTCTCGGCAATATCGAGCATAAACCGGAGTTGCTCTAAGCTGAGGGTGCGCTGACCGAAATCCGCGTATTCTTTCAGCAGCCAATAGATGCGTAGCGCGTAGGGACTCTTCAATTTCCGCAGTTCTGCCAGAGCTGCCGTGGTGAAGTTGCCACTCTCCCGCAACTGCAACAAGTAAGGCATGATACTCGGGTTAAATGATGCTAGTACCCCACCCCGGTCTCCCTGGTACTCGACCGTATCCATCAGGGAGATAAACTTGTAGTTAGGACGCTTGCGCCGGCGCCGCGTACCGGGCTCCAATTCCTCGATGTAGAGGGTGAAGGAAGTTAGCTTTTCGCAAACTTCTTCCAGCAACTGGTACGATGATCCGCCCCGATCGGTGAACCCGATCTCGGAGAACGGAACGAAGTGTTCCCGAAAATCAGTGTCCTCAAATTCTATGCGTGCCAAGAGGGCCAGAAACAGCCGCATCTGCAGGGGCACGAAGCTGAAGCGGGCGTTGATGAGCGCATTGTGCTGCGTGACAATCTTATCGGCTTTCTCGGGCTTGTTCATCGTGACGTCATTTTTGTAGCAACCTGTCTTTACTCACGTCATTTTTGTAGCAACCTGACGTCAATTCTGTAGCAACCTGACGTCATTCTTGTAGCAACCTGGAAAAGGTGACGTCAATCTTGTTACACCCTGACGTCATTCTTGTAGCACCTTGACGTCATAAATGTAGCAGCCTCACGTCAATCTTGTAGCAACCTATGCTTGTATCTTTTTGATTATCAAGCAGATACAACATCAGTAATACTATAAGTTTACTAATCAAATAAAACTAGCTAGTAGTTTATTTTTTGGAAGGCTTTAAAAGCCAAACCAAGCCAGAAACGAAATGATATAAAAAAGCACAAAACCGAAATTGCGGGTTGTGCTAAAATATACTACTTGGAGTTCAGCTTGCGGTTGGTTTTGCGTAACTTCTCGAGTACATGCGGGGGCAGCTCCCGTTGGGCGGCGGGCAGTTGAGTCAAGGCTGCGTGCAGGGCTTGCTCGACAAACTCGCGGATCTCGAAGCCCGGCTCCCAGAATTCCGCTTGTTTGAGCTGGAGATAGGTGCTCAGGCGCGTGTAGCTGCCAAAAGGCACCCACCGGTCTTCTTCTTCCCCACGTCGACTGCGGCCGGTTCAGGGGCGCGGCGGAAGCTGGCGCATTCAGGGCCGGAAACATCAATTGATCCGGGGTGGGGCTGCTCGGCTGCGAAAGATTAGCACCGAAACGTTTTTTAGGGGGACGACTCATAGCCGGGAAAGAATTTCAGTGGTAAGGTGGTCGTAGTCAACGGCCCCGTTGCTGGTGGGGGCGTACTCGTAAAGGTTTTGCTTTTCGATCTGCGCTTCCGAAAGTTTCCCGTTTTGGCGGATACTGGTTTCCATCATTAATTGCCCGAGTACCGGGTTCTCGCGCATGGTAGCCACTACGTCGTGGTGGAGGGTTAACCGGTAGGCCGAGGAGTACTTGGTTAAAAACAAGCCCCCTACTTTCAGCTTGGCATTGAAATTCTTGCTCATCACTTTGCATGCTTCGAGCAGGGTATTGAGACCCTCATAGCCGTAATACTCGGGCTGAACGGGAATGAACACCGCTTCCGAGGCAACCAAAGCTGCGTAAGTTAAGCTAGTGAGCGCTGGGGGGGTATCAATAAGCACGAAATCGAATTGGCCTGCCACTTCCTGCAAGGCATCGCGCAGAAAAAACTGGTAGGCAGGCTGCTGGCCGAGAATCTTCTCCATCTGAGTTAATTCCAATGCTGCCCCTACCACTGCCAGCTGGCTGCTGACCGGGGTGACCACCTGCGCGAGGGTGCGGTCGCCTCGAATTACATGGCCTAAATGATACGGTACGGGGGTAGCAAAACTCATGGTCAGGTTGTGCTGCGGATCACAGTCCACGAAGAGAACCCGGTGGCCGCGTTCGGCCAGTTGTTGACCGACATTGAGCGTGCTGGTAGTTTTGCCGACGCCCCCCTTGTGGTTGGCAAAGGTGAGAATGCGCATGATGGGTAGTAGTCTTGGTTCAGTTAAACATACTGAATACATTCGATTTGTTGAGTATACGCACCATATTGAGTACATCTTGTATTTTGAACATACTCAGTATACTGAAAATACATGGCTTGTTTAACTTGCTAAACTTTTTGCATTTTCTGAGTATGCCAAAAATGCTAGACTAACTGAGTATGTAAAGTGTATTGGATATGTTACTGTTATATAGTCGTAAGGCGCTTTGTCTATACCTTTGAGAATCAGAAGCGTTTCCGCATGTAATGGGAGGGAGTTCCTGTGCTCGAAATCATAACAAGTTGCTGCGTTCTGGTCTTGCACGCGAGAAAGCCCCGTAAGTGAAGCAGCCGGTTTGGCCGGTAGTTCCGCTAATCAAATCTTTTTTTATGGCTGGGGTACTGACTGCAGCCCCTTAATAACCGATAGTGCCGAGTTTTCGAGGGGGAGGGCAAAGATCAACTCGTGCAGACGTCGGTGTCGAAGTGGAAACTAGCAATGCTTCCTGTTAACTGCTACGTTGATTGAACGAGTAAGTGGCAGCGACTTCGTACTGTGCAACCTCTGCCCGAGGACTGGTTTAACACGGTTTACAAGGTGCGGCATTTGGCAGTTAAACGCCTAAGCGTTTACCACCGCTAAGCAGAGCCAAACAAAACAGGAACTTGAGTTTTGCATCTCACAGCGCTCAACTCGATACGAACAGCTGGAGCGTTATGCATAAAAGTGACCATTCCAGTCAAGGTCGACAAGCTGTGTAAAGTGATATTTATTTTCTTTGGTGGGCAGCAAAACCAAGAAGTAATATCTAAGGCAGAGTAGCTACTGGTGGAGGCAGGAAATACCAGTGCGATTGGCGTACTTAAACAGCTAGTTTTCGAGCCGAGAATCTTGGTAGTCCCGATGAGCTTTGCACAGGGAAGCCCGGCTGTGGGAAGTGGAATTCGGGCAGGCTTCAAATAATGGCAGCAGCAAACTGTTCTCTATACTTCAACAACAAAGTACGCCGCAAGAACGAGTAGCTAAGATATCTGTAGGGGTGGGGGTAGGGCCAAGTACAGTTACTTCACTATCTTCTCGTAACCGGGCCTAGTCTAAAAAAGGGCGCCAATGAATTTTATACTAAGCGGGGCAATTATTACCAATAGCTTTTAGACTAGAAATAGGAGGCCAGTTCTGGAAAAGGAAAGGATCGTAACGTTTATTGAACGTGCGTTCAATAAACGTTACGATCCCTAACTTGCGGGCTCTTTCCACCCGTTTTTCCCTCGCATGCTCCCCCGTCGCTACGTTCCCTACTACCGCGTCTCCACCGTTCGGCAAGGCCAGTCCGGCCTGGGCCTCGAAGCGCAACGCGCGGCCGTGCATGCCTTCGCGCCACAACCGGGACAGCTGCTGGCCGAATTCGTCGAGGTAGAGAGCGGCAAGAAAAACCAGCGCCCGCAGTTGCTGGCGGCTATCGCCGCCGCGCGAGAAGCCCGGGCCACGCTGCTCATTGCCAAGCTCGACCGGCTTTCGCGCAATGCGGGCTTTATCCTAGCCTTGCGGGATTCAGGCGTGGACTTCGTTTGCTGCGACATGCCCGACGCCAATACCCTTACGGTGGGAATCTTTGCTATCATTGCCCAACACGAGCGGGAGACAATTAGCAAGCGCACCAAGGATGCCCTCGCCGCTAAGAAGGCGAGGGGGAGGTGTTGGGCAACCCACAGAACCTGACCATGGCGGCCATTGCCAAGAGCTTGCAAATACGCAAAGTTAATGCGGCTGAGAATCCGCAGAACCGCCAAGCCAAACGCCTCGCCATGTCGCTACATAAGCAGGGGCTTTCGCTGCTGCAGATTGCCACCGAATTGAATGAGGCGGGCTTTCGCACCCGTCGCGGACAAACGTTCCTGAAGATGTCCGTGCTACGCTTACTATGGCGTGCGTAAATGAAAATAATAACACAGATTCTGCGGGGCCACTAGGTTATCAAGAGACAATTTATCTTCACAATATGGCTTTGTATAAGTTCTGATTTAATCAACGGGTTGATATGTAAATCCAATCATATATTATTTAGTACTACACAATATGCTAGGAAGGATCTAGTTCAATGCCTACCTGTGTGAGTAGGGTGACTTCTCAAAGTAAATCAAGCAGTTTAAATAAGTTGCATGTCAGGTTGGCCATACTGCCCATAGGGACGGTTCGGAAGTATGCATAACACTAAGCTAAGCGAGAGGCAGCCACATCAGTATCGCTAAACACAACTTTCAACTGGAAGAACTTCGATAGGTGGGCAGCAAAAATTAAAAACTATGTTGGCGTTTTCTTATAGCCTTCGAAGTTGGAGTGCCTGTCCGTTCATTCTTACTGCTCATAGTTTGCAGCTATGTCTAAACTAATGATTGGTTAGATGGAAATTCTACTTAATGACTTCCTTTAAGAAAAATATATTGATGTACTCAGTTTACTAGTGGAACACAATTTTATGTCAGACTGATTTATTCTAAAATATAGCTTCTAAAGTAGAATTTAGAAGGATTTTGGCTTAAATCAACGCAATTAATTTTAGTGGCAAAGTCCTAAATTATAGACCTAATTCATGATTGATCGTATAGCTTTACAACAGCTTAAACCAGGAAATAGAGACACCAAACTAAAGCAAAGACACGAAGTGATCTTGATTGTAAGAAATGGTGCTCTATTTCCGTTTTTGCCTTGAGGCTGAACAGTATCTAGAGAGCTCCTTTGGGAATTAAAGCATCTCGCATCTACGAGGATAGTTGTGGCAAAAACAAGTTTGGCTGTGCTAACTCCACTATTTCCCATCTTCTGCTTATGCCAATCTCCCGTTCTAAATTTCTCAAATATGCTGTCGGTATCGACATTGCCAAGGATAGCTTTGTTGCTCGTTTTGGTTCACTGGATACTAATCTGCAACTTCAACTTGATAAGCCCGACGATAAAACATTTGCTAACACGCAAGCCGGATTTGCCGATCTGTTAACTTGGGTAAAGAAACTACGGCTAGCCAGAGTCCCACTTATATTTGTGGTCGAGGCGACAGGCGTTTACTATGAGGAATTAGCTTACTTTCTAGCTGACCACCAGCAATCAGTAAGCGTGTTACTACCCTTCAAGGTCAAGCACTTTGCTCATAGCACAAAGCAGAAAGGCAAAACTGATAAGCAGGATGCTCGCATGCTGTGCCGTTTAGGCTTAGAACGACATGATTTGCCTATCTGGACAGCTGCAACTTCCACAATGCGTATTATGCGAGGCCTTTACCGCGAACTCGACGCGCTTAAGCATGATAGCACACGGCTCAAAAACAAGTTGCACGCTTACGAGCACACTTACCAGCCAAACGCCCGCACTATAGCCCGGCTGGTGGAGCGGCAGCAAATGCTTGCCCGACATATAGAAGAGGTGAATCAGGAGTTGGCCCAATTGGTGGCAAAAGATTCTGAATTACAGTCCAAAATCGCTCTGTTAACAAGCGTACCGGGGGTTGGTCTAGCAACGGCTATTGCTGTGGTTAGTGAGACGAGTGGATTCTCTTTAACGGAAAATGAACGTCAGCTTGCTTCTTATGCGGGGTTGGATGTTGTGCAAAAACAAAGCGGACTGACTTCCAAGCCGAGCAGTATCTCCCGGCGAGGTAATACGCGATTACGCACGGCTCTGTACATGGCCGCGATGAGTAGCAAACGCTGCAATCCACGACTTAAGGCCTTTTTCGAAGGATTAAAAGTGCGTAAATCCAATGCCAAAGCTCCATTGATTGCTGTTATGCGCAAACTACTTCTATTATGTTATGCGCTCTGGAAAAAAAATCAAGCGTTTGACCCAGCTTATAAACAGGTTCAAAGCACTACAATTCTAACTATTCCTTAAGAGGAATACATTGCATGTATTTTTAACACTTCTCCAATTGAGTAATAGTACGCTCGGTAGACTCTTTGCACTGATTGTTACCTACGGGTATTTAATTCTCCTTTAAGTCGCGGAAACCTACTACTGTGGTGTAAGGTCACCTTGCCCCTGCCAGTGGATTGATAGGTGTGCCTATTTGCGAAAGAGCTTAATGAGCGATTCCTTAACTAGAAGCTCTTCATTTCAAGCAGTACAGTTTCGTGAGGATACGTTATATAATCGCAACAACGCGATTATGTAACGCTCTCATTATCAATACAAAAATGAAATTTTTAACACAGTATCTCGTATGTTGAAGACCCTAATTTTCCCCTTTTGAAATTTCATTATAACACAAGAAAACTTGTCAGATTAAGCATTAACTGCTGAATACGGCACAACGCATCCCTAGGTCAATCTTAGGGTAATCTCTTAAACTCAGATGAGCCGGAAGCCGGGTGATACAGGCTAATAGCAATGTAACTCCCGAGTAGGATGCATAGGATGGCGCCCATCGAGCAACTTGGTTTGAAGTAGGGTCTAGTTAGAGGCTATATTAGAGCCACCATTATTCACTTATAGTAATATACCGTGTGCTCCCTCTGAGAAGATAATTTCCTTTAATTCAGCTAGGCCATTTTATTAGAGAAACTCGATACTTGCGTAGCTACCCCACAAAAAAGCCCAAGCTTACGCTTGGGCCTTACATGAAACTAACAATACCATAATACCATGAGCGCAATGCTCTTTATAAAATCACGTCAGCTTGGGCGGATATTCCACCGTCAACCGAACCGGGGTAGCTTCGATCGTATTGAAGAGACTATCCTCCCCATCCATAATCCAGCCTTTAATGATGCCTTCTTGTAAATACGCTTGAGCGGGCTCGGGAAAGCGTGGCAGCAAGCTTACTAATACGTCTAGACTAGCCGTATAGGTATCGTGAATCTGAGCTAGCCCCGGGAGCATCCTATGGATCCCATGTGCTTCCACACTCATAAGAATGAGTGTTCTGACAAACTCGGCATAGCACTCGGGATCCGCTCGGAGCGCGGCGAATAAAGCTTGCTCGTATTCCTGCCCTTGCGCATCCGGATCCGATTCGGGAAGTAAAGGGTGCTTGGTGCACGCTCACGCAGTTCCACTTCAATGACCACTTTTATTGTTTGTACGTCACTCATACGGGTAGGGAAGAAGGGAAGAGTCAAATAGTAAAATCCAAAGTCAAGTAAATGAGCAGCAAGTGCGCAGCAATCCGAATGTAGAGCAAGCCCCGATTCAGCAAGAACGGTGCGCCAGCTTTATTCACTGTGCACAGCATTCTTTCTTTAGCTTATAAATCGGCGCTCGCGGCTTTGCCTTGCTGCCGAGTCGCCGCCTTTTCAGCTGCCTCCAGCTGGGCGCGCAACTCATTGTTCCAGATGCTTAGCCACGGAGCCGCTCCTGGCGTCTTTTGCAGGGTGGCTGTAGCAGTTTGTCCGATCCACCAGTACTGCTGCCGCCCAGAATCAGCCTGGGTGGCGGGACCATACAAGCTCACCAGCGCCGGTAGCACGTCCAGCGTGGTTTCAATATCAACACCACAGAACTTGTCTTGGTAGAAATTATAGCGCAGAATCAGGACCGGTGTCGTACCAATCATTTTTTGCTCATCGCGCTTCTCGTAAACCTTTTTCACTGGGGATGATTGGTGCGGATTCAGCTCCAACCCGGCGAAGGAGCGCAAGTCATCGCCGAAGTGGTGGTCGCGAAAGCCGTTTTTCGCATCAATAGGAGCAGTTTGCTGCGCTGCAGGTGGTGAACCGGCCGGGGGGTAGTTGACGTAGCTGGCTCAGAGGGAGAAGCGCACGCGCTTAGTAGCACAAAAGGCAGTAAATAGCGAATCATAGCGAAAGTCAATAGAGAAGAGCAGATGAAGGAATAAAAGATGAGGAGCCCAGATGTTACATGGCAATGGGGAAGTAATTAAGTCAGCTGTTTTAGAAAGGATGGAAGAATGCCATCAGCGTCTACCAGACCCTGATGATGTAGCAAACATAAAAAGTTCGACCGTAAAATGTATCGTATACGATACGAATACTGATTTATTGACCACTGTCCTTCGGGGCAGTGAAAAATCCGGCAACTATACAGGCTTTTGGCACGCATTTGCGGAACCTGCGCATCGAGCGTGGTATGAGCCAACAAGCGCTAGCCAATGAGGCCGATTTGAGCAGACCTACAATTCAGCGCGTCGAGACAGCACACCTATGTGCTACCTTGGACGTGCTGGCCAGTATTGCGCGGGGATTGAAAATACCATTACGGGACTTACTCGACTTTCCTGAGCCAGATAACTTGCTATAAAGAGCAAGCAGTTGACTGGAGATGATCAAATTGAGAAGGACAGGAGTAGGACGTAATTATCTTGTATCATGACCGCAAAAAAGAACGGGCCGTCGCCAGACAAAAGGCGTACGTACGATGCCGCCTTTAAAGACGAGGCTTCCCCTAAGTCGTATCTCGAGTTAATTACTATCTATGATAATCCGTCTCTACTTGCTACTCCTGCTACTGAGTGGGTCTGTTTATCATTCTAAAGCGCAAATAGCGACGGCAACGGCTACAGCCGCTCCTGCTGCCTCAGAATTAAATCTTACCAAGCCAACCGCGCAACAAGTAGAAAACTTAACTGTGCTCGGGCAAGTCTGGGGCTTTCTCAAATATTATCATCCGGCCGTAGCGGCTGGGCAGCGGGATTGGGATGCCGAGCTATTCAAGGTCCTGCCCACGGTGCTAGCCAGCAAGAATGCCACGGAACGCAGCGCCGCGCTCAGTACCTGGATCACCGCGCTTGGGCCGGTGCCCACCTGCGCGAAATGTGCCGACAAGCCAAGTCAACCGGTTCGGGTGGCCCCGGACTTGCGCTGGCTCGCTGATAAAAAGAACCTGAGTCCGGCGTTATCGCAGCTCCTGACGCACGTAGCAGCCAACCGCTACCAGGGGAACCCTACTACGTAGGCCAGGGCAATGCCGCCTCTCCCGCCTTTCCTCATGAGGAAGCGTATGCGGCGCAGCTCTACCCCAACACCGGCCTGCGCCTGCTGGCCCTGTACCGGTACTGGAACATCGTGGCCTATTTCTTCCCCTACAAGTACGCCGTGGGCACCGACTGGCAACAGATGCTGTCGACGTACATTCCACGCTTCCTCGGGGCCGGAAATGCGCTCGAATACCGCCAAACGGCACTGGCGTTGTTCACCGACCTGCACGACAGCCACGCCACGGTCACGCAGGACCCGGTCCTGAGCCCGCTGGAAGGAGACTATATCGTGGCCGCCGCGGTGCAGTTCGTCAATGACCAAGCAATGGTGATCCGCGTGCGCCACGATGGCCAGGTGGTACAACCACCCTTGGAACCCGGCGATAGGATAACGGAGGTCGATGGGGTGAGTGTGGACGAATGGGTGAAGCAACGGTTGCCTCTAACACCGGGCTCCAACAAAGCGGCGCAACTGCGTTCGCTGGCCGTGAACTTGCTACGGGGCAACACCCCGGAAATGCAAGTGAAAGTGCTGCGCGCCGGCAAGTCACTCTCGCTTACTGCCCCGCGCTTCAAGCTCGGGACGGTGCCGCCGGTTAAGCCGGCCGTGGGGGATAGCACCTACCGGTTTTTAACGCCGAAAATCGGGTATGTAAACCTGGCCACTATCACTCGCGCCAAGCTACCGACGATCATGCAAGCCTTTCAGCAAACGGATGGTATCGTATTCGACCTGCGCAACTATCCCGGCGAGTTTGTCACCAACCAGCTCCTGTCGTACTTCATCAGCAAACCCACGGCCTTTGCCAAGTTTGCCGCCTTTGATGCGCGGTATCCCGGCCGCTTTGTCGAATACCAGCCCAAACCCATTGAGCCGGCCGGTTCCACGCCGTATGCGGGGCGAGTGGTTGTGTTGGTGAACGAGATCACGCTCAGCCAAGGCGAGTATACCGCGATGGCCCTACGTGCTGGCCCCCGCGCTACCATCGTAGGTAGTCAGACCGGGGGCGCGGATGGCGATATTTCCCGCATCGTGTTGCCGGGCAACCTGGTTACCCGCATTTCGGGGACGGGCGTGTACTACCCGGATGGGCGCGAAACCCAACGCGTCGGCATCGTGCCCGATGTTGAAGTCCATCCGACGGCCGAAGGACTGCGAGCCGGGCAGGATGAGTTACGCGATAAAGCCATCCAAATAATAACTTCTACCAAGTAGCTAGAAAGACTGGAAAGCCGCTTTTGACACTGGCAGCTAATTCATTCAGCCGGTTGGTTCGCGCTGACCCACACCGCCCTTTTAGCTAAGAGCGGCTGCTCCATAACCTATTATTCCAGCACCTGTTTCGGGTTCTTGCCCGTTAGATCACTTACTTAATGCAGAAAAGTGCATGTACTACTTCCTAGTACTCTGTCTACCGCACGGTTAGGTAACCGGCCTGATAAAACGATATCTTCGACTCGATCAACCGCTTTGCTTGCCTCTGACGACGGATATTGTTCCGACCTATTTCGCTATTCTACCCTTATTCAGTTGACCACATGCGCCTCGCTTTGCTATTGCTACTACTTCCGTTCATTTCTTGCCAGCGGATGCCCGCGTTCAACCAACAGGCCGGTCAGCCCTTAAAGCCCGTCTTTAATGTGCCGCTGCTGCTGACCAAAAACATCGAGCAAGTGGCGGCTCTCTTACCAACGGCCCGCCAGGAAGAGCTCCTGCTGCCCACCGTGGTCCTCAACAACGGCCACACCATGCGCGAACGCTCGTTCCGTCAAGATACCCTCCAACTCGTGGTCACCTATAGTCAGCAATCCCGCCAAGTGTATCATGTCTACCTGACCACGCAGCACCAAAAAGTAGGGGACTATTTGCGCTTGTTGCAGTTAGGCAATCTGGAAAAGGCTCCCAACCGGTTGGACATGGAGCCACAGGCCTTGGAAGGGCGCGTATTGGCCTTAAAGGGCGTGTTTGTGCGAACTAAACGCTAAGTAAGGGTTATCCGACCTAATTACGGAAAAGGTCAATTAAAAATAATAATGTACAACTGTATAAGTTTTGTCTTAACAGCACTAGGATAAAGTCAAATACCTACTTTGATAAGCTTTTAGACCTCGCCCTAGCCAAGTGGTCAAAAGCTATTTCCACTTTCGAGTGAGCGGTATAAGTCCTCGTCGATTTCTAGAAACCTAAGTTGAACTAGCTAATAGATCCTTCCTTAACAACTACCCAATTCTTTACTTGGGTCGCCGCTGCTTACGGTATATAAATACGCTCAGCTTGACTACATAATACAGGAAGAAGGACAAGAACAGCAAGCCTAATATGGCCGAGACAATGCTATGATCATTTCGATCAAGGGCGTACAAGACGATACAGGATAAAACAGTTAGGGCGATCCAGTAATATTTGAGGTGTGCCATTCGGCTTGTTTCTTAAGTGGTCTGTTTAGCAGCAGGCCTCGTTCTGCCTATCGCGGCTACCGCGCGGACTCGGGCTCGACAAAGACCAGCCAATTGGACTGACGGGCCGTTTGCGTTCGGCGATAGCCGAGCTTGACGACGCTCTTGCCCTTACGGTACCAGCCCTCATCCCAATCGCCCATGTCCAGATACAACGCATTGCGGGCCCCTAACGCCCGCAGATCCTCGCCAAACTGATGCATGGTGAGCGAATCCGACACACTCTCGATCACGGCAAACCGATGATCCCTAAACTCGACCAGGGCTCGGCGCTGAAACAAGCTGCCGCCCGCCGGTTTTAGGTTTTGCCCTTGGTAAACGAGCAACTCTTGCAACAGTACGGTTCCTTTCTGGCGACGGACTTGCTCGAGTTCTGCGCTGGGTGGAGTCTGACCCGGCGCAATTCGCGTGAGGGTCAGCGTGGTATCGACAATCGTTAAGACGCCATCGAGCCAGCCCACCGTGGCTTGTGCTTGCCGCAGTTGTCCCTGATCCACGAGCAGATCCAGGGGCTGATTAGTTTGCAAGTCGGTATAGGCCGCGGCGACACTGAGCTGGCACTCGCGCTGGTCTAGGCTGGGGAGGCGCGTAACCACTTGCAGGGCCAGGTGGTCGGGATGAAAGAGAGTATACTGCTGACCCGTGGCAGTAGTGCGTTGTTCTACCCGCGCGGGCTGGGCCGAGTGCGAGCGACAGCCAAGCAGAGAGAGCAGGAAGAGAACGAGGGCTGTAGGGAAGCCTTTCATCGGGGTGGGGAGCGAAGAAGCGAGAGCGTTCCGACAAGATAGGCGCCGGAAAAATGCTTTCCGAAGCCCAGAGACAAACCTGGTTCTTGGCAAGAAAGACGAGGTTACATGCTAGGGAGCACCGTTCTTAGCATGTAACTTTTATACAGAAACGAAATAAAACCAACCTAATACAGAGGTATCGGCTTAGTTGGTAGGAGCCACGCTCTATTAGATAAGCTGTTGACCGGATTTAGAGAAGGGGGTTATCGCTTCTTCTTGGCATGCCACAGCCAATAGCTCAGTAGCCCCACCCCGATGGTTGTCATAGTCAAGACAGCTGGCCCAGCAGCAATGCTCATTTTGTACCCGCTTCCATGCTTGCCGCGCCACGATTCATAGCTTCAGCCCAACAAGAGGGTTGCCAAGACGAAGCTAACCAAGAACATACGGCAGCCCGACCCGAAAGCTTGAAAGGGAGGCATAGTTATCTGGGGCCTTACGCGTTCTTCTTGGGTCGTCCGGGGCCTTTGCCGGTACCCGTGCTCTTGGGCTGGCGCTCCTTTTTTGCAGGCGTGTAGCCGGGCTCCAGCATCTGGCTGATCTCGCCTAACAGCACCTCCACTTGATTCATGTTTTTGCGCACTCGCTGCAGCAGGGTTTCGTTAGCTTCCGCATTCTGAAGTAATTCTTGCAGCTTGGAAAGGTCGAGGTTGGCCATGAAATAGAGGGATGTGGATGCTGAGAATAATTAAGGTAGATGGAATCGTCAAGGCAGTGAAGTACATATATTTATGAAATAAGCTCTTCACTTAATACTTGTTATACATAAGTTCAGATTATTATCCGATTTTCAGATAGTAACCTCATCTTAAGGGAGCTGATGCGCCATAAGATCAGTAAAGAAAGCAAAATGTATATCTCTGCTACAGCAATCAAAAAAATTACTGGCAGCCGCACCGCCTGCGTGCAAGACACTGCCTCCAAAAATGCATGATGGAAGCTACTAATGCATTCTGCACTAATTCAGCTTTGAACCAGATAGCTTAATTCACACGATTCATGTGTGCTGACAACTAATGCGCAGGCGACTCCTCGATAGTTTCCACAGTGGGATCGACCGTGTCTAACACACATGGATAGTAAGCTGCGCTAACGGGATGCACCGTGCAGGCTACTTCGCCAGAGCGGGCAAAAATGAGCATAATAGGCATTGTGGTTAGGTACTGCGGCTGTTTCGCAATTCGGGCTAAGCTAGTCAAATCCGTGGTGCTGGGCATATTATTTTCATCCGGATGACTATGCCATTCCCCTAGGTACAGCAGCCCTTGAGCCGCATAAACATTAAGAAACTGCTGACAAAACTCTACATCACGCTCGAAGCGTGTAGCTGTTCGCACGGCTTTAGGTCCGGGGGCGAAGCGTACTGGATATGCACGAGGCCGGCACTAACCTTTCCAATCAGGATCCCGCCGGTTTCAATCCCCGGGGTGGCCAAGGTCAATTGCCGCATAAAGTCCAATGCGCTATGTTCTATGCGCACTCCCAACTTATGTAACGCTTGGCAATAAGGGCAATTTGGGTGTGGTGGCAGGCTACGCATATTCAGGCTGAATGGCACACCTATATTTTCTGGCAGGTCAGGAAGAGTCTCGGTAGTCCATACCCAATGGTTAGGAGCAGCGGGGGCAGGATTTTGCAAATGATCGAGGAGTAAGCGGCTGGTCATGGCTGCAATCAGCTTGAGGTCGGCTGCGCTAGCCGGTCGGATAGGGTTGTTGCACTCATTACGCAAGGTGGGTAAAGCAGTGTCTTCGGGTACATCTATAAAGTCCAGGTGGTGTTCGTGGCGATATAGCGTCAGACAGTGGAAACACGCATCTATGCCTGGGACAACCCGGAAAATACGGGCAGCTTTGCCACCACGAAGTGCCCGGGCGTAGAAAATTGTTCGCTTGTGCGACACTGCCTGTTCGTTTAGGTAGGCTTCTGTGTTGTCATCAGCTATAGAGCAGATGCCGATGCCAACTGGTAACATGTATTGGGCAAACTCCCCACGAAGTATATCTTCCACTACTATCTCGAGCTTGACAAAGGGATTATGATCGGCTACTACCTGTGCTACGGCCACCGCTTTGGGTAGGGTAGCTAAGTGCAGGCCTGCAAGGTGCCTGACGCTGTTGTGCGGATACTGCGTTTGATTATCGAGAAGCTTCAGGCGTCCTACCCCAGCCTTCCCTAGTGAGTCAGCAATCTCACTGCCGAGTGCCCCGCAACCTATAACGGTCATAGCCTGCTCGCGCACCAATTCATAAGATACCCGGCCACTGTTACGCAGATGATAATCTTTGTCGCGAAATGCCTCGCTGTGACATGAAGCCACTCGGTAGTTCTGAAGCAACTCAGCCACGTTGCGCCGTGCGTAGTCAGCTCTGAACAAGTTGCCCGTTTTTTCTAAGGTCAACAGCAGCCATTCCGGCTGTGCGTGTCGGTTGGGAAAACACAAACCAATGAAAATGTAATCGCGCCGATCTTTGAGGGGTTTCCACAACAAATCGGCGGACTGCTCCCCTCGGTAGAAGCATTGTCAGTTAGATATTGTAACAGGACCAACCCATCGGCAAATACGGGTGGCTCGCTAGACAGCGACCACCAGTAGCCTTCTAGCAACTTATTGTCTTTGATTGCCTGTTTGAGCTTGCCGGGCTGACGAGCTAGCTGTTGCGGAGTACGCAGGCCCTGCGGCATGTGCGGCCAGATTATTGTGCCATCAGTCGGTGCGGGGTCGGACATAAGGCCTGCACCAATATATAGTTGGTGTTCTTGTTGCGTAGCATACAGGTCTATCGGTAGCAGGTAAAACCGGCCCCGACCAACCCCAACTCCATAGAATGCCGCAGTTAGCAACACGTGCACGGGTAGTCGGTGAGGGTAATGCGCATGCAGTTCTACCTCTTGGCTTTCCGGCATGGACTGGCCTAGCAGGTGTGCCGTCAGCCACTGTTGCACCCGGCGAATAATGCTGCGGGCATCATAAAACTCGGCCCCATGACGATCAAGGTTATCCTGCTCTAGTAAGCAGAGACTGCCGTCTGGGTTCTGGTGGCGCTTGAAATAAAACTTGGCTCTCTGTTGAAGTACTTGAGCGGCGGCATCACAGGTCAGTGTAGCCAAGGTTTTTACTTCCGTTTCCACCAACGGCTTGTCGAGTAGAAATACTGCGGGCAAAGCATAGGGAGTAGCTTCAGCATACACAATAGCCACGGGAAATCGCGTGAGGCAGCCATTAGCTCGAACGAGGATATTACCAACTGAGAGAAAGAGATTGCTCAGCTCGTGCTGCAGCTGCTCGTAGTTACTAGTGGAGGCCAATTGGTCGGCTTCTGCATACAGGATGTCCGGATGGCGCTCAAACCACTTACTCATGCTCAGTTCCCATAGGTTGTTTATCCAAACGGGTGCCCGGACGCGAGGAACTAACCGACGCGCTTCGGCCGCTGGTTTTGCTGCCATCCCCTCCGTCATTGTCGTACCCGTAGGCATCTAATAGTTCCTGGTCAGGAGTTACCGTCCAGTTGCCATCAGGGTGAATGTCTACGATAAATGATTCCCTGTTTTTGCCGGAGTGTAACACGTTGGCCGGGTCGCTGACATGCTCTTCGTACAAGTCCATTGCATCATCATGTGGGTGCTTATGACGGCTCTCGTCCTGCTTAGGGGCGCTAACTATCACGTACTCCGGTGCGATGGTTTCAATGTGAGTTTCATACACATCCTCGTCGTCGCCGTGGTACTTGAAGAACGTGCGCGAGCCGTGATGTACCGCGCTTAGTACGTCAGCCTTGACCATTGTCTGATGGTAGGGCATAATGTGTTCTTCCCAAGCCACGCGGTCAGCATCGCCTGTCATCAGAATATGCCGCGTGGGGTTGCCATAGGAAAACCGAATAACGGCGCAGTGCTCATGAATTCTACGGTCTCGTTCCTTATCCTCACCTTCAGCAATATCATCGCATAAATATTCGGCGGGCGACAATACTTGATAAGTAATGTCACCCAATAATTTTGTCACTGTCGTACTGCCATCAGCCTTACGAATCTTGTTAGTCGAATTACTGCCAAAAAGCTTAAACTCGTTGGCCGGGCCGATATCCTTTATTACCCGGCGCATTTCCTGATAGGCACTATCGCTGTCCTTGCCAGGTTTATGCCCTGAGTGCCAGATTTCCTTGATTGGAGTAGTTTCGTGGATGGCCTCAATACCTTCGGTGTGGTCGCGGTGAGGGTGCGTATTTATAAACACGTCGAGTCCGTCGTCGAGCAGGTCTTTGAGCAGCTCTTCCGTGTTGATGCCCCCGGCGCTACGGTCAATATTATTGTCTAGTAGCACGTAACGAAATGTCGAGCCGTACGGCACGACCAGAATGGTTGCGTCGCCCTGTCCTACATAGAGAAAAACTACCCGGAACACGCCTACTGGCGGTACAATAACCTCTTTGGCTTTAGAAGACATAAGCGGAGTGAATAATATAAAGAGCTAGGCAAAGTAATATTTCAGTTGCCCAAAGACAATAGCTTTGCCATGAATTTTAGCTTTTTTGCTAAAAGATATGGCAGCTAGGTGTGAGGCATATATTATATGGTGGTAGCGTTGCGCTTTATATAGCCTAGCTTCGCTAGCCAGTACATAGTGCGGGTATGTGAATTGCTTGGCAGCTCTTGGCTTGCTAATTTTCGATTCATTAGCCCCCGCTCTTATGCACTTTGCCATTGATGTTCTAAGCCTTGATAAGGCCGATGCCAGTATCATTTGGGCCCGCGACCATACACGGGACTACGTAGTCTTTTTAGACGCCGGAAAGAAGGGTGATGCCAAGTTGATTCTTGACCATTTTAACGCTTGCATAAAGGGAGCGCTACAGCCATTACCTTATATCATTGCTGTCAATACGCACATGCATAGTGACCATTTGGGTGGAATGGAACATTTGGTAACGCAGCTTCACCAGCAGGGCAATCAAGTGGAGGCAGTTTATTTCAACAACCCAATTGGTCCTTGTGGTAGTCGCGTACTTTTGGAAAAAGTACGAGATAAGACCCGGTATATATTCAAGAATTCCCAGCTTTGGGAAAGGGCACAGTTTCTGGCCGAGTCACTAAAGCAGGCCAGCAGCCTTGACAAGCAGTTGCAACAACTCGGTATTGCGCACCGAAACGCTTTTGCTGGTACTACGCTACTACCGAAGCCTTATCAAGTCTACCTACGCATTTTGGGTCCGACCCCAACATTCTACAAACAAATGATGGAAGCAGCTGGACGTGATATAGCTCGGGGGCCCCTCTTGAAAATATTACTCGCTGAAACGGAGGCCGGAGCTGACCCCTGCCGCGCAATTGCTAAATACAAAGATCCTTCGCATGATAACAAAGCCAGTGTAGTACTGGAACTGTTAACAGAGCAGGGTAATAAATGCCTATTCACAGCCGATGCCAGTGAGCCATCTTTTGAGTCAATAGAACACGGAGGTCATCAACTCAGCCTCTACCAATTAGTACAACTGCCTCATCACGGCAGCCGCTACAATCTGAATGCCGCGCGAATGCAAAAGTTTGAAGCTAATAGATTCTGGGTAGCGGCCTCCAATGATGGCATGCATCCCGGGTCGGACTTGCTAGAGTGCCTTAAGCAGACGGTTCCAGGCTGCGTCATCTACTCTACTGGTGACTTACCGCGTGGCTCCTGCCAAAGGTTTGTTACAGACAGCTTGACCTTTCTTCCATGCACGAGCGCCCAGCAGGTAGTGCTGAGCTAGACAACTCAAAAGGAATAAGTAGTCGCTTATTCACTAACATATTCAGCATAAAATAAGGATGACATTCGTTCGCCGTTTTGGCTTGGCTCTATCCGGTGGTGGTTATCGAGCTGCTGCTTTTCACTTAGGCACACTGAAAAAATTGCATGAATTAGGGCTGCTTTCGAGCATCGAAGTTATCTCAACTATTTCCGGTGGTTCCATCACCGGGGCGGCTTACTGCTTGCATGAGGGAAACTTCGAAGAGTTTCATGCCGGGATGACAGAGAAGTTACGCCGCTATAGCATTATTAGCTATGCGTTGCGCTCTTGGGTGTTTATACGTTTTCTGCTACTTGTACTAGCTCTTCTCGTTATATGCGGTTTCCTACTGTTTACCCGCTGGGCGCCGTTAGCCCTACTTCTGCTGGTTGGCTTATTTTACATTGTTCTCCGATTTCAGTTTAAGCTGCTTCCTATTAGCCAAGAAATAGAAAAGGCCTATGATGCTTTTTTCTACCAAGGACGAACGCTGCAGCAGTTGCCTGACAAGCCTGTTTTAGCGATTGGCAGTTCGAACCTGCAAACAGGTCGGCCGTTTACGTTTTCGCGAGATTCTATGGCTGACTCTACTTATACTTATGCCCAGCACCCAGTGTATTTTGACGGTACCCATTTCCCAATAGCGCGGGCAGTGACAGCTTCCTCTTGCGTACCATTTGCTTTTACGCCTATCAGCATTGACCTTAAATATTTTCGGGAGCCTGCTGACACCGTCTATGCCCAGCCTCAGCTTATTGACGGTGGGGTGTATGATAACCAGGGCATGCAGAAACTCACACAGTTAAACAGCCGCTACGAGTGCAACACTATTGTTGTATCAGATGCCGGAGCTGGCTTAAGCCCATTGGGTAATCGCCCTTACTTCAATACGATAGCTCTGCTGCTTCGCACAGTAGATTTGTTTATGAACCGCATCAAAAATTCGCAGATGATGGCACATCTGTTTCAACGGGCAACAGACAATAGTAAGTGTGTTGCCTATTTGTCATTGGGCTGGGAATTAAAAAATAGCATTCCTGGCTTCATCAATAACTTGGCTCAAGGCAATATTCCACCGGCAGTAATAGAGGCCAGACAGTTACGTCCTGAATGGGTCACCAATCCTAGAGAACATCGAAATGCAATCACAACATATCTAGAGCAACAGCTTGATTACCTAGCACTGGAAGCCCGTGACCTTACAACTAAAGAGTGGCAGATAGTCTGCGGTATCGGTACTAACCTTACTCCCCTATCATCTATTCAGCTTTCATTGCTTAACCGCCACGCTGAAAATTTAACCGAAGCGCAAGTCAAATTATATTGGCCTGTAGTTCTATAAGAAGGAAGTAACTACAACTACACCATGTCAAGTATAACTTCCCCAGTCAACGACAGTATGCGGCTTGATATAACAGTTTCATAGACAATGTGGACCTGCCCCCACCGGGGTGATATATACAGTAGTCAACAGTTAGCTTCAGATACTTCGTAAAGTGCTATCTGGAGCAGCTATGTTATAGTTAAGCGCTCACCCATGAGTTAGTAACTGTGAGTGCCCAATTGGAAAGATCTAATCTAGCAACTATGATTCAGCGACAATAGTGGCGATAAACGTCACTATAGGTATTCATACCTTCTCTATATTAAAGCACTGGTAGCTGTAATGTATAATTTGCTTGTATTTTGCGTAAATAAAGCTTCGAGACACTTGTTAAGATAATTAATGAAAGATTACACACCATTTCTAATAAGGCTGAAAGAGGTGCTTAAATCTTTTTATATAAAAGATAGAATCACATCAAGTGAATTAGAAAACGAAGTTAAACTTCTACTAGATGGAGAAGCAGGACGAGAACTTCGTAAGCATGTGACTCTTGAGGAACGTAAAGAGGCTAGTGCTTTTTTTACGGGTTCAGAATTATCAGAAAGATTAGCTGGTTTTTTAAAAGATAATATTGAAAAAGGCGAATCTGTTTTAGACCCAGCTTGTGGAGCAGGAAATCTGTTAATTGCGTGTGCTCGTTGTATGCCTGTTTTACCACTGCTTTCGGAAACTATTAAGCACTGGAATAGCAGATTATTTGCCTATGATGTTCATAAAGAGTTTGTAGAAGCGACAAAGTGCCGTTTAGCTATACTGGCTCTGGAAAGAGGTGCGCAACCTGATATTATTCCTGAATATGCTTTATTGTTATTCACTAATATCTATCAAAGGGATGCTTTAGACAATGTTCCGTGGCATCACACAGATTGCCTCATAATAAATCCTCCCTTTGGACCATACGATGCATCATTAGATTGTACATGGTCAACTGGAAAAGTTTCTCTCGCTAGCCTTTTCATTGAACGCGCTATTAAAGAAGGAATTAAGGTTATCGCGTGTATTCTACCTGACGTCCTCAGAACAGGAGTGAGATATTCTCGATGGAGAGGTTTAGTAGAATCATGTGCTCCAATTCAACATATCGAGTCAATTGGCAGATTTGACTCTTGGGCTGATGTTGATGTTTTCCTTGTCGTATTTACTAATGCAAGGTATTTTAAAATAAACCCTAACTACATAGCAGATATCAAATCTGTTGCATGGTGGCCCTTCCACAATCAAGAACCTTGGGAGTTAGGTAAGTTAGAGGAAGCATTCAGGATTCGTGTAGGTTCAGTTGTACCACATAGGAATCCATTAGTAGGGTTTCCAAACGCATCAGCTCCAGCAAAGCCTTATATTGATGCATTCACATGTCCGCCATGGGGAAGAATGGTTATTGATTCCTTTACCTCAGTCCGTAAGTATGGAGGAACATGTTATACACCTCCTTTTCTAGTCGTAAGGAGAACATCTAGTCCTTCCGATGCTCGTCGACTTGTTGCAACGATAATAGAGGCAACTGATGAGATCGAAGATGTTGCTGTAGAAAATCATTTAATTGTTATACAACCCCTTAACGGATCGTTAGAATCCTGTCTCAGACTTCAGGCGCAATGCAATACATCTACTACAGACACTTGGCTTAATGAACGCATCCGTTGCCGCCATTTAACTGTTGCATCATTACGAGAGCTTCCCATTCAGATAGGTTGATGAGCACAAAAGCCCATATCAGATTTGCTACGAGCATCCTCCGCAGATTAGGAGAAGAGTTGAATATAGGTTTTGATCAAGGCATACTTGAATTAGTAAAGAATGCTTATGATGCAGATGCGTTCAATTGTACTATTGAACTGGTAGAAATTGACCAGCCGGGAGGTTACATACGAGTCTCCGATGACGGTTATGGAATGACCGAGGAAGAAATTGTAGATGGATGGCTAGTTCTTGGTGAATCACAAAAATCAACAAATAAGCGCACAAAACTTGGTAGAATTGCAGCAGGTAATAAGGGGCTAGGCCGATTAGCAGCTCTTAGAATGGGAGAGTATGCAGAATTATTAACTAGACCATCATCCGAGTTTTTTAGTGAGTACTACGTCGCGATTGATTGGAGCAAATTTGACACAGTAAGACGCGTAGATGATGTTAGTATTACAATAAAAAAGATAATTTGTGATAATAAGCAACACGGCACTGAGATAAAAATAAGTAATCTCAGAGATCGCCTTACAAGAATGGATGTTAAACGTTTAGCACGTGGTATTATATTACTTGCTGATCCATTTGGGGACAATCCATCAGGGTTCCACCCAATACTCAAAACTAAAGACTTTGTTGACCTTGAATACCTAGTTTCATTTAAATATTTTAAGGAAAGTGAATTTCATCTACACGCTGAGGTCGATAATAATGGTATGGCATCTGCTATTGTAAAGGATTTTAATGGCAAAACGTTATATGCAGCTGGACATTCGTCTATAAGACCAAAAAGCGATAAAGCGCACTATTTATTACCACCGCTTCAGTTTGACTTATGGGTTTTCTTAATTGATGCTAAAACTTTCTCTACTAGAAATATTTCTCAATCTGAGGTTCGTGAGTGGTTACGAGAGTTTGGTGGTGTTCATCTTTATATTGATGGACTAAGAGTTGCCCCTTACGGGAACCCAGGTGATGATTGGTTGAACTTGAATCTAGCTCGCGTTCGAAGTCCTGAGTTTAGACCTAGCACTAATACCGCAATTGGACGAGTAGCTATTGAAAATGGAAATTCTGTTTTTATTCAAAAGACGGATAGAACTGGAATAATTGAAAATGAGGCATTTTACGAGCTTAAGAAATTTACTGGAGATGCTCTAGATTGGATGGCTAGAGAACGTTTACAAGAAGCAGAATTACGTCGAGTATCCTCCCGGGTTGAATCCAAAGAATCTGTTAAGAAAGAAAGAGAAATAGTAGTTAAATCACTTGACACTCTGCCGGCAGCACAAAAATTTGCTGTAGAAAAGTCTTTCCGTAAGTATGAGCAAGCAAGAGAAAATGAAGCAATTGCTCTTAGAAATGAAGTGATTTTATATAGAACCTTAAGTACTGTTGGCATTGTGTCAGCTGTTTTTGCTCATGAGACAAGTCGACCAATTGATTTGATAGAGCGTAATACAATTAGAATACAAAAAAAAGCAAAAACAATATTAGGTGATCAATACGAAAGTTCATTAAAGGCACCAGTCGAGCTTATATTGGCCCAAACAGCTTTAATGAATGGCTTTCAAAGCTTGACCTTAAGTTTTGTGGAACGCGATAAGCGGCGCAATCAAAGGCTTGACGTACATCAGGTCATTTTAGCTACAATTGAAAATTTTAGCAGCATTTTGTCAGAAAGGCATGTGAATGTTATTACTTCGTTTTCACAAGGAAAACCATATTTACGTGGAAGCGCGGCTTCACTTGAAACAGTAATTGCTAATTTTATTGTAAATAGCTTGCGTGCATTTGGCGACAGGCAGATTGGCAATAGAAACATCAGTATAAAGTCTGAAATAAATGAATCAGGGTTATTAATTAGTTTCGCTGATAATGGGCCTGGAATTGAAAATATCGAGCCTAAAAGCATATGGCTTCCGGGTGAAACTGGCTACGGAAGTGGAACGGGGTTAGGTCTGACTATAGTTAGAGATACTATTCGGGACTTAGGTGGAACTGTTGAAGCTATCCCTAAAGGTGAGTTAGGAGGTGCTGAATTTCAGATTGTTATTCCTATTTTAGGCTTTTAGCTATGTCACTTGTAATAGAAGGGTACGAACTCAATGTTTTATCAGTTATAGATGATAATCCCGCAAATAGAGACACGGTTAGGGGTGAAATTGAGGATCTGGGAATAGATGCATATCCACTGACTGGTCCATTTTTTAGTGAGAATGAAGCATTTGAAGCAATTTATGCTCACTCACAAGCAGTAATATGTGATCACCATCTGTCGCACCATGATTACGCCCGATTTAGTGGTGCTAAATTGGTTGCCACTTGTTACGACCGTCATTTTCCTGCTGTTCTTGTTACAAGATGGACTACTGATATTATAGAAGACATTAGACCAATTAGACATAAGATTCCAGCTCTTTTAACGCCTCGTGAGCTTACAGAGAATGTTGATCACCTTGAGAAAGTATTAAGGGAGTGTATGCAAGAAGTTTTTTTAGGTAAGTTTTCAAAAAGGCGTAAACCTTGGCAGACTTTAGTACGCATCGATGATATCGATATATCAACTAAGACTGTATTGTTAGTTATTCCTGCATGGGATGGCAATAAAGGTGGCAACGGAATAAAAATACCAATGCAATCATTTGATAAAAGCATACTTCACATGGTTAATCCTGGTGTGAGGTTTTTCGCCCACGTGAATTTGGGTGCAGAAAAGATTGAAGACGTTTATATCAAAGATTTTCAGTTTCGTGGTTAATATTAGCAATGTACCTAGCTTAAGTATAATTGATGTAGGACACGGAAACTCCTCAATTCTATTTGATAACGAAGGAATAGTTGTTATTGACACAGGACCGGGTACCGCGCTTTTGGAGTTTATAGAAGAAGAGCGCATCGATCACATCAATTATGTATTGGTTTCTCACGCTGATGCTGATCACATATCAGGCCTCATAGGATTAATATCTTCCGAAATAGTTACGATAGGAGCTGTATACTTGAATACTGATTCCGCAAAAGAAAGTGAAGTTTGGGACGACTTATTATACACTCTTGATAACGCCCATATCGACAAAAAGCTCGTTTTTAATACATCCCTTCACACTGGGCTATCTAAATCAATTTCAGTTGGAAGAGTAACAATAGAGATTTTAGCTCCCTCTATGTATTTAGCTGCTAGGGGACCAGGCTCAACTGATAGAAGTGGCCGTAAGCTAACTAGTAATTCTATAAGTGCTGTTATAAGGCTAATAGACGATAACGTTCCGATAGCATTGTTGCCTGGAGATATAGATGCAGTTGGACTCTCCAACATGCTAGCCGCAAACGCGGATGTTCACGCTAGAGTTGCCATATACCCTCATCATGGTGGTAATGCTGGACGCGGTAAAGGCTCTAATACTTTTGCAACTGATTTCACACGTGCAGTGCAGCCCCAAGCTATGCTATTCTCAATTGGTAGAGATAAATTTCAAAATCCCAAACCAGACGTTGTAGCAGCAATTCAAAAAGAGATTCCTTTGATTCATATCGCTTGCACTCAGCTCTCTAAGTTTTGCAACCCTAATATACCTGGTAATGATGGAAACCAGCTAATTCCTTTATTTGCTGAAGGAAGAGAATCAAATATTTGTTGTGCAGGAACTATTCATATTGACTTTAGTGAGGAATTTAAACTGCATCCTATGAACCCACATCAAACTTTTATTGATAATCATACTTTAACCCCTTTGTGCAAAGCTCCAACTTTGCAAGTGCAATCAAGTATTGAAATTTTTAAAGATTAAACTTAAGCTAATCATCATAAATAGAATTGTGAAAAGTGATCTTGGTTGGGAATATAAATCATTGATATAACACCTCAATTAACACCATTCTGATTTGTGTTTAATAATTATAGTATAGTTAACATGCTTAATACTTATAGAAGCGGGCTTTAACAAGCCAACATTTGTCTCACTAACTCAGCTAATTTCGGTAAGCTAGACGTAGATTTTCAGGACGGCTTATTGGGAATTTCTTGTGTTATAATCAATCTATTTAGGTGATGTCTTATAAAGTGCTATACAATCCATGAAAACGCTCCAATAATCGGACGGACAGGACACAGTCAGAGGCAAATTTCCTGGGCAGTTTCTTTGAATATTGTTCTTAATGATGTGATTCCCATTAGTTCTCTCAGCCTGCTCATCGGAACTTTGACTTTCCAACGGTGAGTTGCTGCCCACGCCATAGCTTTTAGCCGTCAAGCGTAACTGCGGCGCTTGCATCTGCTAGAACAGTAAAAAGCACTGCCGTTGGTGGCTTTAGGCCGTGTAAGCAAGCGCGAAGCTTACGCTTACAGAGTAAATACCAGCAGCTTACTTATGAACGGGTTTAACATTTATCCCATCGATACCGCTACCAGTCCGGTTCCGGCAAATTGCCACGACTTGTACTCAATCTACCTGCTTACCGGCCCCCGCCAGCTACACCGCGCTGATCAGAAAATTGTACAAGCCAGGACGTATTTGTGCTTTGGGGCTCCTCAGGGAGTAGGCACTCCCGAGGCCTTAGCCACAGGCCAGACCGGGTACTGCTGCCTGTTTACGAAGGCATTCGTAAATGAGTGCGAATATGCGCAGAACTTCAAAGCGGTGCCGCGGACCTTGCTTGACCACCAAGGAACGCGTTCTTACTTGTTGCCCGAGGAGCAGGCGACGTACCTCACTACCTTGTTCAAGAAAATGCTGCTTGAGCAACAGACCACATATCTCTTTAAATGGGAGCTGGTCCGCAGCTACCTGCAGCTCGTCTTCCACGAGGCTATGCGCCTGCAGCCGCTGGCCCCTAAATTCTACTTTCGGTATTACTTCCGGCCGCAGGGAGTAGAGAGGGTCGTGGAGTCGAGCTGGCGGAGTCGCCGACTGGGGAAGCGGTAATCCTGCTGCGGGCGTGAGCCGACGCAGCCAGTCTCTTAACAGCCCTTGCATTCTGAGCAGACCTTGCGGAAACATACCCGAGGGGCCAGCCAGCGCGGCCTCCAACCCTGGCTTCCAGTAACTCAGCGCAGCATCCAGACCAGTAACCCGACCAACTGGATCCAATGCCACCTTGCTGGATACAGTAACCCTAGCTGATATTGTGGAGGGGCGCCGACTCGAATCGGACTTCGCGCAGGTGCTGCTCGCCCACAAATCCCGCCGGCTGCCGGCGGCGCAACAACAGGAGCAAAGCGGGCAAAACTTTAGCCGCTCGTTTGGCCGGTAAACCGCTCCTGGCGTTGGTAAGGGGGGGCCAACAGAAAGAGCAGTGCCTGCCTCAAGAGGCTTCTAGTGTAACCTTCCGCCCGTGAGATGAGTCTTACGGCACTCGATTTACGAGGCATTCTTTGAAATGTGTACTGATTGCTTTGATTGTCATTACCAGCCGGGCAAGATGCGGACGGAACTTTGTGCGGTCTTAAAGGCCACACAAACGCTGGTGAAGCGCACTGGGTGCCTGTAAGGCGACGTACCCGTTGAGCCAGCCGCCGGGCTACCTGTATCGACTTCATCTTTCCCTTGGCTTATGAAAAGTGTCCTTCATCTCGCCGCGGCTTTCACCCTGCTACTGGCTTCCATCATGACAACAACTGCCCAATCAACTGCCGCCCTCACCGCCCGTCAGCAAGCCCTGGTTACCATTTCGGCCTACACGGCCACGGGCAACCAGGTCCGCCTGCACGAAGCGCTGGCCCAGGGCCTGAAGGCCGGGCTGACGGTGAATGAGGAGAAAGAAGTGCTGGTGCATCTCTACGCCTACTGCGGCTTTCCGCGCAGTCTGAGCGGCATCAACACCCTAATGAAATTGCTCGACGAGCGCAAGGCCCAGGGCATTCAGGATGTAATGGGCAAGGCTGCCTCGCCCATCACCAGCACCACGCCAAAATACGAGCGGGGCAAGCAAAACCTGGAACAGCTCACCGGCAAGCCCGAAACCGGCCCCAAAACCGGGGCCAACGCCTTCAGCCCGGAAAGCGACGTGTTTCTGAAAGAGCACCTGTTTGCCGACCTGTTTGAGCGCGACGTGCTCACCTTTCAGGAGCGGGAGCTGGCTACCAATGCGGCCCTGGTGAGTTTAGGCGGCGTCGAGCCGATGCTCGAATTCCACCTCGGGGCGGGGCTGCACGTCGGCCTGACGGCGGGCCAGCTGCGGCAACTCATTACGCTCAGTGAGGCGGCGGTGGGGAAAAAAGAAGTTAATGCCGCGCGGGCGGTGCTAGCCAAGACCTTGGAGGCTAAAAAATAGCCTCTGCCGGCTGCCTGCCGCTCGGCTATATCCGTCCGTCCCCTTTCCCCCATTCCCTAAGCAAGCTATGTCAACTACCCCCACCATGGGTTGCCCGGGTTGCCCCTCAGCGATGACCCAGTCAATCCCCGTCGAAATTTTCTAAAAACCGGGGCCGTGCTCGGCACCGCTTTACTGGCCAGCCCGGTACTGCTGGGTAGCTGCGGCGAGAAGCACGCCGAAACAGACGCTGGCCTGGCCAGCAACAGCGGTCATATTAGCCCCCCTAGCCTCGCCCCCTCCCTGCCCCGCCGTACCCTCGGCCGGGGTAACGCCAGCTTCGAGGTGTCGACGTTGGGCTTTGGGTGCATGGGCATGAGTTATCACCGCGGGCCCGCCCCCGATCGGAAAATTATGCGCCAGCTACTGCAGAAAGTGGCGGAATCAGGCGTGACGCTCTTTGATACGGCCGAGGTGTATGGTCCTTTCCTGAACGAGGAACTGGTCGGCGAAGCCCTCGCGCCCTTTAAAAACACGGTGGCCATTACCACCAAGTTTGGCTTCGATATTCAAGCGGGTAAGGACCAGGGCACCAACAGCCGCCCGGAGAATATTCGCAAAGTAGCAGAAGCTTCACTGAAGCGGCTGCGGGTGGATGCCATTGAGCTGTTTTACCAGCACCGCCCCGACCCCAAGGTACCCATCGAGGACGTGGCCGGGACGGTAAAAGACTTGATCAAGGAAGGCAAAGTAAAGCGCTTTGGCTTATCCGAAGCGGATGCCGGGACCATTCGAAAAGCCCATGCCGTGCAGCCGGTTACGGCTTTGCAAAGCGAATACTCGCTCATGTGGCGGGAGCCGGAAACGGCCGTCTTTCCAACCCTGCAGGAGTTAGGCATCGGCTTCGTGCCGTATGCCCCCGTCGGCCGGGGCTACCTGACGGGAATGCTCCACGCGGACACCAAGTTCTACCCCGGCACCGACAACCGGCTCGGGTTGCCGCGCTTCACGCCGGAGGCCCTAAAGGCCAACTACCCCTTCGTACAGGCCCTGCTCGACTTCGGCCAACCCAGGGGCTTGACGCCCGCCCAGCTCTCCCTGGCCTGGCTGCTGGCCCGGCCAGAGGGGGTGGTCCCCATTCCGGGCACCACCAAAGAAGCGCACTTCCACGAAAACCTGGCCGCCCTGGCCGCCAACATTGCGCCCGGCGAGTGGACGCAACTGGAGGCTGCGCTGGCCGCCAGCCCCCTGCAGGGCAGCCGCTACCCGCCGGAACAGGAAAACCAGACCGGCCAGAAGTAAGGACGGCCCGCCCGAAAGCCGGCCTGCTATTGCTCGGCTGGGCTGCTGCCGCGCCCGAAGGCGGCTGTTAGCCCATGACCTAGCGCGCCCGCTGCCGGTCAAAAAAACGCTATCCAACCCCTTAGCCCATGAAGATGCTGCCTAATCGCCTTGCCATAACTTGTCTTCTGCTGGGTTACCTATGTTCCTGGGCGGTGGTGGCGCAAGGACAGCACCAGCCCTCGCAAGCCTATTTCTTTGCTCCCGCGACGACGCCAGCAGCCGTTTTCACCGGCGGGGTAGGCGCCGTGTGCGAGGGCCCGGTCATGGCGCCCGATGGGCAGCTCCTGTTCACGGACGTCAATACCGGTACTACCGGTGGTATTATCTGGTCCTACAACCCGCAAACCGGTCAGACAAAAGAATTTCGCGCAGCGAGCGGCAATGCCAGCGGCCTGGCTTTTGACGCGGCCGGCCGCCTGCTGGTCGCCGAAGGCCCTAACGGGGGCGGCAAGCGCATTTCGAGGACGGACCTGCCCACCGGCGCCCGCACGACGCTGGCGGCGGCCTTTCGCGGCAAGGCCCTGAATGGCCCCAACGACCTCACGCTCGACGCCCAGGGCCGGGTCTATTTCACTGATTCGCGTTACAACAGTACCGAGCCCCTCGACCAGCCGTGGATGGGCGTTTACCGCCTCGACGCCACCGGCGCCGTGGAGCTGCTGGCGGCCGATGTGACTCGGCCGAATGGCTTGGTGTTTTCCCCCGATCAGCGCACTCTCTATGTGGCCAGCTATGATTCGCCCGGCGCCGGGGTGTACGGAGCGCTGCCCGACGACTACGCGGGGCCGGCCCTCCAGCTCACCGGGGAAATTCGGGCCTACACGGTGCTGCCCAATGGCCAGCTAGCCTTCCGGCAGCGGCTGGTGCAGTTTGCCGGGGAGGGGCCGGACGGATTAACGGTAGACACCAAAGGCAATGTCTACGCCGCGGTGGCCAACCGCATCGTGGTGTATACTCCTCAGGGCCAGCAGGTCGCCGAGATGCCGCTGCCCGTAAAGGTTACTAATCTGTGCTTTGGGCGCGGCAGCTACCGTAAAACACTGTTCATCACCGCGGCCAAGGGCTTGTATACGTTGCAAACCATCCAGGAAGGCAAGTCGCTTCCCTTGCCCAATGCGACTGAGAGCAGACCCCGTTCCCGCTAATTAAACCGGAGGTAGTCGCTGAATAGGCCTGGTAAGTTATCACTGGACTACCGGTGTTCCCTTTTGTACTTCAATTCTCAACAATCAAACACAATGCAACAGCGCACATTAGGCACCAGCGGCCTGCAGGTATCCGCCCTCGGCCTCGGCTGCATGGGCATGAGCTTTGGCTACGGCCAGGCCCCCGACCCGCAGGAAATGATTCAGCTGATTCGAGCGGCCGTGGAGCAGGGCGTGACCTTCTTCGACACGGCCGAAGTCTACGGCCCCTGGATTAACGAGGAACTGGTAGGCCAGGCGCTGCAGCCGGTGCGCGACCAGGTGGTGATTGCTACCAAGTTCGGCTTCGACATCGACCAGGCCACCGGTCAGAACCGCGGCGGCCTGAACAGCCAGCCTGCGCACATCCGGCAGGTGGTGGAAAACTCGCTCCGGCGCCTGCGCACCGACCACATCGACCTGCTCTACCAGCACCGCGTGGATCCTGCTGTGCCCATGGAGGACGTGGCCGGGCCGTGCAGGACCTCATTGGGGAAGGCAAGGTGAAGCACTTTGGCCTCTCCGAAGCTGGCGTGGAGGCTATCCGGCGGGCCCACGCCGTGCAGCCGGTGGCAGCCCTGCAGAGCGAGTACTCGCTGTGGTGGCGCGAGCCGGAGCAGGAAATTCTGCCCACGCTCGAAGAGCTGGGAATCGGCTTCGTACCGTTCAGCCCGCTGGGCAAAGGCTTTCTGACGGGCAAAATTGATGAGAACACGCAGTTTGACCCCTCGGATTTCCGCAACACCGTGCCGCGTTTCTCGCCCGAAGCCCGCAAAGCCAATCAGGCCCTGGTAGACCTGGTCGGTCGTATCGCGCAGGACCAGCAGGCCACGCCCGCTCAGATTGCTCTGGCCTGGCTACTGGCTGAAAAGCCTTGGATTGCCCCCATTCCGGGCACCACCAAGCTGCATCGCTTAGAGGAGAACCTCGGCGCGGTAGCCCTGCACCTATCGACCGAAGAGCTGCAGCAAATCGGGCAGGCCGCCGCGCGCATTCCCGTGGAGGGCGCTCGCTACGCCGAGGCGCAGCAAAAAATGATAAATCGCTGACCATTTGGCAAGTACAAGCCAATTCATCAGGTTGCAACCCTATGGAATCTCATTCCCGAACCATCTTTGAGCGCGAGCTGGCCGGCGAGGTCATTGCCTTCGACGACCCGGACTACCCGCAGATTTACGCCATCATTCGCAAGGCCATCCGCATCACGTCGGAGCTGAACGCCATGCGAGTGGACGACAACGCCCAGGTGAATCAGGTGCTGAGTGAGTTGACCAACCACCCCGTGGACGACAGCCTATTCCTGATTCCACCCTTTTACACCGACTTTGGGCACAACATCCGCTTCGGCAAGCATGTGTTCGTCAATCACGCCTGCACGTTTATGGACCGGGGCGGTATCACGCTGGAAGACAACGTGCTGATTGGCCCCAAGGTGAACCTCATCACCACCAACCACCTCACCGAGCCGGGGCAGCGGCGGAGCACCGTTTCCTTGCCCATCGTGCTCAAACAGGGGGCGTGGCTGGGGGCCAATGTGACGGTGATGCCCGGCGTTACCATCGGTGAAAACGCCATCGTGGGCGCCGGTGCCGTCGTGACTAAAGATGTGGCCGCCAATACCATTGTGGCGGGTGTGCCCGCGCGGGTAGTCAAGCACCTCTAAGGGCCGCCCACCACCGCCTTTTCCACTACTTATTACTTTGCCATGAAACGTAGCCTGCTAACCACTGCCCTGGCCCTAGCCACTGGCCTAACCAGCTTCGCCCAGACGACGCCGAAAGCCCCCACCAAGTTGTTGAGCGGCCCCTTTCCGAAAGGTGAGCGGGGGCCGGCTGCTTGGTTTACCGGCGCGGTATACGTTCACACGCTGGTGAAAAACGATGACACGTTCAACTGCGCGAGCAGCAACGTCACCTTTACGCCCGGCGCCCGCTCGCATTGGCACAAGCACGCGGCCGGCCAGATATTGATGGTGACCGAGGGCGTGGGCTACTACCAGGAAAAGGGCCAACCCATCCGCCTGCTGCGCCAGGGCGAAGTGATACAGGCCCAGCCCGGCGTGGAGCACTGGCACGGGGCCTCGCCTCAGCAGGGCATGACGCACATCTCGCTCAATGTGAACACCGAGAAAGGCATTGTAGACTGGGGCCGGCCCGTAACCGACCAGGAGTATAACAGCTTCCAGTAAGAGCCTGCCACCAATCCAGACGCCCCAAGCCGAACCACCGGTGTTCTGCTTCCAACGCAACGGCGCTGGACCATAGGCATCGTTGGGCTGACGGCTCCGGGTTACCGTACCACCCTACCCATCACTCGACCAAGGGTACCACGCTAGTCACTGGCATGGCCCTGGTCTTTTACTGTGTTTCGTATGAGAGTATTCTTCCTGCTTCTGCTGGCAGTTGTTGGGGCCTGCTTACCCGCCTTGGCTCAGCAACCAAAGACCATCCTGGCCCCACAGATCAAAACGGCGAGTGGCGTGCTCGAAGGCGTCCGCGAAGCGAGTGGCATCCGCTCGTTTAAAGGCATTCCCTTCGCCCAGCCCCCGGTGGGGGCATTGCGCTGGAAAGAGCCCCAACCGCTCGCCTCCTGGTCGGGCGTGCGCAAAGCCCACCAGTTCGGCCCCAAGCCCATGCAGCTGCCGGTCTTTGGCGACATGAACTCCCGCTCCCGGGGCATGAGCGAGGACTGCCTGTACCTGAACGTGTGGACGCCGGCCAAACTGGGGCAGGAGCGCCTGCCCGTACTCGTGTATTTCTACGGCGGGGGCTGGGTGGCCGGCGACGGCTCCGAACCCCGCTACGACGGCGAAAGCATGGCCCGCAAGGGCATCGTGAGCGTTACGGTGAATTACCGCCTGGGCGTCTTCGGCTTTCTGGCTCACCCGGCCCTCACCCAATCGTCGGGGCACCACGCCTCGGGCAACTACGCCTTTCTGGATCAAACCGCGGCGCTGCGCTGGGTGCAGCAACATATTGCCGCCTTTGGCGGCGACCCTGGCAAGGTGACCATTGCGGGTGAATCGGCGGGCTCGTGCTCGGTGAGTGCGCTCATGGCCTCGCCGCTCTCCAGGAACTTGTTTGCGCAAGCCATTGGCGAAAGCGGCTCGTTGATTGGCCTGGGCTCCGCGCCCCCTATCTCCTTGGCCGAAGCCGAGCAGGACGGCCGTACGTTTGCCGAAACCCTGGGCGCCACTTCCCAAGCGGCTTTGCAGGCCGTGCCCGCCGATCAGTTGCTTCAGGCGACGGCCAAACCCAGCATCCGCTGGACCACTGTGGTCGACGGCTACTTTCTCCCAACCTCCCCCGAAGCCATTTTCACGGCCGGGGAGCAGTCAAAAGTGCCCCTGCTGGTTGGCTGGAATTCCCAGGAAATGGGCTATCAGGCCTTACTAGGCAACCAAAAGCCCACCGTGGCCGCCTATACCCAGGCGGTGCAGCAGCGCTACGGAACGCGGGCCCCAGAGGTGCTCAAGCGCTACGCGGCCACCACCGACGAAGAGGTCGAGCAGGTGGCCACCGACTTGGCCAGCGACGGGTTTCTAGGGTTCTGTACCTGGAAATGGGCCGACCTGCACAGCCAAACCGGGGGTGGCAAGCCCGTGTACCGGTTCTTCTATAGCCGCTCCCGGCCCGCCATGCGGCCAGAAGTGGGTGGCGCCACGGCCGGGCTAGCCGGGGGAGTAGTGAAGAACACCAACCCGGCGGCGTCCACGGCCCCACCGGCTCGTGGGGCGGTGCATTCGGCCGAGATTGAATACGCGCTGGGCAATCTGGCCACCAATAAAATTTATGCCTGGACCCCCGACGACTACAAGGTGTCGGCGGTGATGCAGCAATACTTCGCCAGTTTCATTAAAACCGGCACCCCCAGCGGCCCCGGTCTGCCGAACTGGGCGCCCATCAATCGAGTTGTTCCCGCCCCGGTGATGCACCTGGATGTGAACACCCGGTTGGAGTTGGAGCAACACCGGGACCGGTACCTGCTGCTGGATGAAATCTTCTAAACCAAACCGCCTCTAAGCAAACGATTTGGCCACCTGATGCAGCTGGGTGTTATCTCGTTCAGTGGCTTTTCGTCCATCTTATTGGGCGAGCAATACGCCGTCACTACTCTTATTCCAACTTCTTCCCGCCATGGCTAAAACAAATTCGCAACTTCCTGCGTCTCTTAAAGATACCCAGGAGCGCCGCCTGTTGGCCAAGGCGCTCAGCAACCCTATGACCGAACCCCGCTCCCTTACCCCGCCTTCCCTCTACCACATCGGCGAAGACGTGGAAGTGCTCACCATGCACGAGGCCCGCTGCGGGATGGGCAACTTCAACCGCCGCGACATGTTCAAGGTGGTGCTGGTGCTGGAAGGAACCAACGAGCTGCACTATGCTACCCGCAGCTTTGTCGTCAACGGGCCCGCACTGGTGTTCACCAACCGGCTGATTCCTTACGCGTGGGAAGTGCACGAGGGCTTTAACGAGCAGCAGGGTTTCCTGAGCTGCTTTTCCGAGTCGTTTCTGCACTCGGCCATGCGGGGCGTGAGCCTCAAAGATACTGTGCTCTACAAGGTGGAAGGCAACCCGGTGTACTATCTGACCACGGAGCAGGCCCGCTACTTCACCGACGCCTTTACCCGCATGCGCCGCGACCTGGAGTCGGGGTACGCCCACAAGGACGACTTGCTGCGCAACCAGCTCTCCATTATCATTCACGAAGCCGCCCTGCTCGAACCGGCCACGCCCCAGCACGCGCCCGTTAACGCCGCCGAGCGCATCACCGCGCTGTTTATGAACTTGCTGGAGGTGCAATTTCCCATCACGGCGCAGTTGCGCGAGCCGATACTCCGATCGGCCAGCGACTACGCCGACCGCATGGCCATCCACGTCAACCACCTCAACGCCATGGTCAAAGAGGTAACAGGCAAGTCTACCACCGCCCACATCAACGAGCGGTTGGTGACGGAAGCGCAACTGCTGCTGGCCCACACCGACTGGGGCGTAGGCGAAATTGCCTATAGCCTCGGCTTTGGGTACCCCACGTACTTCAATAACTTCTTTAAGAAGCACACCGGCACCACGCCGCTCACCTACCGCCGCACGCAGACTTCGCAGCTTCAGGCGGCTGATTCGGCCATATTGTAGCGGAATCACTTGTTGGACTATTGCTTTGCCCTAACTAACGCAGATAAGCCAGCTATTCGTCGCTGATTTTTTCGTTTGACACCCCGCAAGGCCTGTTGAATGCAGGTTGGCTTCGCCAAAACTCGCATCAGATTAAGGCTGCCAAAGTACGTGCTGGCACCTCATTATTATCGCGCTTTATCGGTTGCTTGTTGACAGTAAAACAAGGTGAAAAAAGAGCCGGCTCGGCCCCCTGCTATTCCCTGCTGTTGGGCTCGTCAACCTGCGGAAGCGCGTGAATAGTACCGCACGATAGACGGATAAAGCAGCACTCTTTGAAATGTGTACTTATCCATTTGAAAACTATACAAATCAGCTGTAAAAGGGCTGTACTTTTATAAAGTAGCCCCGTACAATTTGAATGCTACTGCTATTGTTTTCACGGTCAGGGCGATAACCGCTAGGTGGCGGCTTCTGCCGAACCAGTGCGGCTCGCTTTGGACGGGCTCTTTGTTTGCCACTTACTCACCATCTCATGTCTGATTTATTTCCTGACGCCCAGCCGGAGGCGTCGCGGCCCGCCGATGGCTCGCGCCGCTCGTTCATGCAGCAAGCCGGGGGCATCCTGGGCTTTGCCTTGGCCTCGCCCATTGCCAGCCAGGCCGAAACCCTGGCCGAGAAGCTGGCGCCGAACAACCCCGTGGTAACAGGTGCCAGCCCCTTGCAGCTCCGCATCAATGGCCAGGTCAAGAATCTAACCTTGGAGCCCCGGGTGACGTTGCTCGACGCGCTACGTGAGTACCTCGACCTGACCGGCACCAAGAAAGGCTGCGACCATGGCCAGTGTGGGGCCTGCACGGTGCACGTTGACGGCCAACGTACGCTCTCTTGTATGACCCTGGCCGTGATGGCCAAAGGCAAGGAAATCACGACCATCGAAGGGTTGGCCAAAGGCGACGACCTGCACCCCATGCAGGAAGCCTTCCTCAAGCACGACGGCTTTCAGTGCGGCTACTGCACGCCGGGTCAAATCATGTCGGGCGTGGCCTGCGTGAAAGAAGGCCACGCCACCACCGACGGCCAGGCCCGCGAGTGGATGAGTGGCAACATTTGCCGCTGCGGCGCCTACCCCAACATTCTGGCCGCTGTGCGCGAAGTGGCTGGCCAACCCGCTAAAGGCTAACTCCATGAACGATTTCAGCTATACCCAGGCCGGCACGGCCAAAGAGGCCACCGGGCGCCTCAAAGACCAGCCGCAAGCCGCCTACATTGCCGGCGGCACCACCCTGCTGGATTTGATGAAGGCCAATCTGACGGAGCCCTCGATGCTGGTTGACATCACCCGGTTGCCCTTCAAAGGTATCGAGCAAACCAAGGACGGACTGCGCATTGGGGCGTTGGAAAACATGAACGCCGTGGGCGAGCACCCGCTGGTGAAGTCGCAGTACCCGGCCGTGTCGGAGTCGCTGCTACTGGCGGCCTCGCCACAGCTGCGCAACATGGCCAGCATTGGGGGTAATATCCTGCAACGCACGCGCTGCGGCTACTTCCGCGACCCAGCGTTTCCGTGCAATAAGCGCGTGCCCGGTTCAGGCTGCCCCGCCCTTACCGGTGACAACCACAACCTAGCCATCCTAGGGGTGAGTGACGCCTGCATTGCCAACGCCTATCCCGGCGACCTGAGCGTGGCGCTAGCCGCCTTCGACGCCGTGCTAACACTGGAAAATGCCCGGGGCAAGCAGCGCCAGGTGCCGGTCACTGAGTTTTACTTGCTGCCGGGCACCACACCCCACAAGGAAAACGTGCTGGAGCCCGGCGAGTTGATTGTCGCCGTGACGATTCCAACCGCGGCCCACGCTCAGCGCTCCACCTACCTGAAGGTACGCGAACGGGCCTCCTACGCCTACGCCCTGGCCTCGGCCGCGGTGGGGCTCGATGTACAGGGTGGCACCATCCGCTCGGCGCGGGTGGCCCTCGGAGGAGTAGGCGCCCAGCCCTGGCGCAGCCGTCAAGCGGAAAAAGCTTTAGTAGGCCAGCCGGCGACGGAGGCCACGTTTAAAGCGGCGGCAGCGGCCGCTTTGCAAGAAGCCAAGCCCCGCGAGCACAATGCTTATAAGGTGGAGCTGGCCCAGAACACGCTGGTGCGCGCCCTGCAGCAAGTGGCGGGCGTGTAGCTGGCATACCGAACCCTTCTAGGTCTTCTAGGTGATCGAGAAGGGGTCGGGTATGCTAGCCCAGTACTATCAAGCGAAAACCTATCCCATGAATAGCGAATCAGCCTTCTTCGAAACTCCCCCCAAACGGTAGCCGTCGGCCAGCCGCTAAGCCGCGTCGATGGCCGGGCCAAAGTGACGGGCGCGGCCAAATACTCGGCCGAATACAATCACCTACCGGGTTTGGTACACGCCGTGATCAAGACGAGCGACGTGGCCAAGGGTCGCGTAACAGGTTTTGACAGTGCCGCCGCTCAGCGCGAGCCGGGCGTGCTGGCCATCCTCACCCACCAAAACTTGCCCAAGCCGGTACTGACGGGCGAAAGCAAAGAAGGCAAAGAAGCCATTGGTCCGTCGATTCAGATGACGTTTATGCCGATGCAGTCCGACCAGGTGTTTTACGCCGGTCAGCCGGTGGCCATCGTGGTGGCCGATACGCTGGAGCACGCCCAGCACGCCGCCGCCAAGCTGCGCGTGACCATTACCCCGGAAGCGCCCGTTGCCTCGTATCAAGATACCAAGGCGCAGCGCTACAACCCCGGCGGCAAGCCCGATGCGGATGCCGAGGGCACCAAGCGGCGCGGCAAAGCGGCCGCTGCCTTTGCCGCCGCGCCCGCGCAAGTGACGGCTACCTACGTGCACGCCACCAACCACCACAATCCCATGGAGCCGAGCGCCACTATCGCCCACTGGGAAGCCGCCGACCGCCTCACGGTGTATGACGCGACGCAGGGCGTATCGTGGCAGCAACGCGCCCTGAGCGGCTTCTTGGGCTTGCCCATGGAGCAGGTGCGGGTGATAACCAAGTACCTCGGCGGCGGCTTCGGCTGCAAGGGTCCCATCTGGCCCCACAGCGTCCTGACGGCCCTAACAGCCAAGGCCGTGGGCCGGCCCGTGAAGCTAGTGCTTACCCGCCCGCAGATGTTTACCAGCGTCGGCCACCGGGAAGACCAGGAGCAGACCCTACGGTTGGGTGCTACCAAAGAGGGCAAGCTGCTGGCGTTGCTACACGAAAAAACGTCCACCACGTCGCAGTGGGACGACTACGCCGAGACCAACAGCAAATTCATGGGCATGCTCTACCAGTGCCCCAATTTCGAAGCCACCACCAAGCTGGCCAAGGCTAATGTCATGACGCCTACCTGGATGCGGGCCCCCGGCGAAGCGCCCGGCTCGTTTGCCCTGGAAAGCTCGCTGGACGATTTGGCCTACCAACTCGGCATCGACCCCGTGCAGATTCGCCTGCTTAACCACGCCGACAAAGACCCGAGCACTGGCAAACCCTGGAGCAGCAAAAGCCTGAAGCAGTGCTACCAGCGCGGGGCCGAGCTATTCGGCTGGAGCAAGCGCAACCCCAAAAACGGTTTGACCCGCGACGGCAAATACCTGGTAGGCTGGGGTATGGCCACGGCTACGTATCCGGTCAACAATTCGCAGGGCAACGCCCGCGTGCGCCTTTACGCCGATGGCCACGCCGTGGTGCAAGTGGCCGCCACTGACCTGGGTACGGGCACCTACACCGTTATCACGCAGGTAGCCGCCGACTGCCTGGGCATCGCGCCCGACAAAGTGCGCTTCGAGCTGGGCGATTCCGTGCTGCCAACCACCAATATTTCGGGGGCTCCATGGGAGCTGGCACCTTCGCTTCGTCGGTGTACACGGCTTCGAAGGACCTGTGGGAGAAGCTCACCAAAATAGCCGTGCTAGATGCCAAATCGCCGCTCTTTCGGGCTAAGCCTGCCGACGTGGAAGTGGTAAAAGGCCGTTTGCAACTGAAAGCGAATCCGGGCAGAGGCGAAGAATTTGCGGCCTTGATGAAACGTGGCAATATGACGGACCTCGAAGGCTTCGGCCAGGGCCACTACGGCGCGGGCTACGAGTCGGCTCAAGCCCGCACCACTGCCAATTCCAAATCGGACGACGCTGGCAAGGAGGATTCCGGCCAGCATTCCATGCACTCGTTCGGGGCGCACTTCTGTGAAGTGCGCGTGGACCCCGAGCTCGGTACCGTGCGCGTCACGCGCTGGGTGAGTGTGGTGGCTGGCGGCCGCATTCTCAACCCTAAAACGGCCCGCTCGCAGGTGCTAGGCGGCGCTACCATGGGTATCGGGGCGGCCCTGATGGAGCAGGCCGTACGCGACGACCATTTTGCCCGCTATACCAACCCTAACTTAGCTGATTACCACGTGCCCGTCCATGCCGACATTCCGGATATGACCGTCGAATTCATCGATGAGCATGACCCGTACATCAACGCCATGGGCGTGAAGGGCATCGGCGAAATTGCCATCGTGGGTACGGCCGCGGCCGTAGGCAACGCCATTTTTCATGCCACGGGCCACCGCCTGTGCGATCTGCCCATGACGCCTAACAAGGTGCTGGCGGCCATGAATCCAAGTCAGAAAGCTTAATTCAACCACTGTACATGGACAGCGAATCCGCCTTCTTCGAAACCAACGCGACGCCTAATGCCGTCGGCCAGCCGCTGAGCCGGGTAGATGGCCAGGCCAAGGTAACAGGTGCCGCCAAGTACTCGGCCGAATACAACCAGCTGCCCGGTCTGGTACACGCCGTCATCAAAACCAGCGACGTGGCTAGAGGCCGCGTGACCGGTATTGATACCAGCGCAGCCCAGCGCGAACCGGGGGTGCTGGCTATTCTCACCCACCAAAACCTGCCCAAGCCGGTACTGACGGCCGCGACGAAGGAAGGCAGAGAAGCTATTGGCCCGTCGGGGCAGATGACGTTTCTACCCCTGCAGTCCGATCAGATTTTCTACGCCGGTCAGCCGGTGGCCGTAGTAGTGGCCGATACGCTAGAGCACGCCCAGCAGGCCGCCGCCAAGCTGCGCGTGACTATTGCTCCGGAAGCGCCCGTTGCCTCCTACCAGGACCCGAAGGCACAGCTTTTCAACCCTTCTAAAGATTCTAATGGGGGCGCCCAGGGTACCCGGGCAAAGCGGCCGAGGCCTTCGCGGCGGCGCCGGTGCAGCTGACGGCCACCTACACCCATGCCACCAACCACCACAACCCCATGGAGCCGGGCGCCACCGTCGCCCACTGGGAGGCCGCCGACCGCCTCACCGTCTACGACACCGTACAAGGAATAACGTGGCATCAGCGCGCCCTGAGCGGCTACTTGGGGTTGCCGCAGGACCATGTGCGGGTGATAACCAAGTACCTCGGCGGCGGTTTCGGTGGTAAAAGCGCGATTTGGCCGCACACGGTGTTGGCGGCGCTTACGGCCAAGGCCGTAGGCCGGCCGGTAAAGCTGGTGCTTACTAGGCCCCAGATGTTTACCAGCATGGGCCACCGGGAAGACCAACAGCAGACGTTGCGCCTGGGCGCCACGCGCGAGGGCAAGCTGCTGGCCTTGCTGCACGAAAAGACGTCCACTACCTCGCCCTGGGACAACTATGCCGAGAGCAACCATAAAATCGTGGAAATGCTCTACCAGTGCCCAGCCTTCGAGGCCACGACCAAGCTAGGTAGGGCTAATGTGATGACCTCGACCTGGATGCGCGCGCCCGGCGAATCGCCCGGCTCGTTTGCCATTGAATCCGCCTTGGACGATTTGGCCGCGCAACTGGGTATTGACCCTATTGAAATCCGGCTGCGTAATTATGCCGATAAAGACCCGAGCACGGGCAAGCCCTGGAGCAGCAAGAGCCTGAAGGAGTGTTACACCCGCGGGGCAGAGCTCTTCGGCTGGAGCAAACGCAACCCCAAAAACGGAGATACCCGCGACGGTAAAACCCTGGTGGGTTGGGGTATGGCGACGGGCTCGTACCCGGTGCACAATGGCCAGGGCAACGCCCGCGTCCGTCTCTACGCTGACGGCCACGCCGTGGTGCAGGCCGGCGCCACCGATATAGGCACTGGTACCTACACCATCATCACGCAGGTGGCGGCCGACTGCCTCGGCATTGCCCCGATAAGGTGCGCTTCGAGCTAGGTGATTCTGTGCTGCCCACTACGATCCTGTCCGGCGGTTCGATGGGGCCGGCACGTACGCCTCGTCGGTGTACGTGGCTGTACAGGACCTGTGGCAGAAGCTCACTAAGCTGGCGGTGATGGATGCCAAGTCACCGCTCTTTCGTGCCAAACCCGCTGACGTGGAGGTGGTGCAAGGCCGCTTGCAGCTGAAAGCCAACCCGGCTAAAGGTGAGGATTTCGCCGCCCTCATGAAGCGCGGCAACCTGACCGACCTCGAAGGCTTTGGCCTGGGCCGCTACGGTGCGGGCTATGAGTCAACTCAAGCCCGCACTACTGCCAATGGCAAATCCGACGACGCCGGGCGGGATGATCCGGGTCACCACGCCATGCACTCGTTCGGGGCGCATTTCTGCGAGGTGCACGTCGACCCCGAGCTGGGCACTGTGCGCGTCACGCGCTGGGTGAGCGTTATCGGCGGCGGGCGCATTCTCAACCCCAAAACGGCCCGTTCGCAAATCATGGGGGGCGCCATTATGGGCATCGGCGCGGCCCTGATGGAACAGACCGTGCGCGACCCTAATCTGGCCCGTTATACCAACGCCTCGCTGGCCGACTACCACGTGCCCGTCCACGCGGATATCCCGGATATGAGAGTGGAGTTCATCGACGAGCACGACCCCTACATCAATGCCATGGGCGTGAAAGGCATTGGCGAAGTGGCCATCGTTGGTACCATGGCAGCCGTGGGCAACGCCATTTTTCATGCCACGGGCCACCGCCTACGCGACCTGCCCATGACGCCTAACAAGGTGCTGGCCGCCCTGCGCCAATCCGTTTAGCCGGGCTCTTTGAAAAGCATACATATTCCGTTGAATGGTGTAAGACTGTCGGTTAAGCTGCTGGGTAACTTTGCGTTACCAATCCCCAGCATCTCATTCCTCTAGTTTTATGATTCCGACCAAAGCTTACGCAGCCCAAAACCCTGAAACTGACCTTGCCCCCTGGACCTTCGAGCGCCGCGACGTCGGGGCGCACGACGTGCAGATTGATATTGCCTTCTGCGGGGTGTGCCACTCCGACTACCACCAAATCAAAAACGACTGGTTTCCCGGTATCTTCCCATGGTGCCCGGCCATGAAATCGTGGGCCGCATCAGCCAAATAGGTTCCCACGTCAAGGCATTCCAGGTGGGAGACCTAGTAGGCGTGGGCTGCATGGTGGATTCATGCCAGGTATGCCCCAACTGCGAGGCTGACTTGGAGCAATACTGCCTGGAAGGTAACACCCAGACTTACAACAACCTGGGCCGGGACGGGGTGCCGACTTACGGCGGCTACTCCAATAATGTAGTGGTGCGTGAGGAGTTCGTGCTGCACGTATCCGACAAGCTCGACCTGGCGGGCGTAGCTCCGCTCCTGTGCGCTGGCATCACCACCTATTCTCCCCTCAAGCACTGGAAAGTAGGCCAGGGCCACAAGTTGGCCGTGCTTGGCCTAGGCGGCCTGGGCCACATGGGTGTGAAGTGGGGCGTCGCTTTCGGCGCGGAAGTAACCGTGCTCAGCACCTCGCCCGATAAGGAGCAGGCCGCCAAAGCGCTGGGTGCCCACCACTTCGTGGTAACCAAGGACGAAGAGCAGGTCAACGCTGTAAAAGGCTCGTTTGACTTCATCCTCGATACGGTGTCGGCCCCGCACGATTTGGGCATGTACCTATCGCTGCTCCATACGGATGGGGTTCACATCATCGTTGGCGCCTCCCCCAAACCAATGGACTTGTCGGCCTTCTCCCTACTGATGGGCCGCAAGAGTGTAGTAGGTTCCAGCATTGGCGGCATTGCCGAAACGCAGGAAATGCTGGACTTTGCCGCTGAGCACAACATCGTATCGGATATCGAACTGATTGATATCCAGGACATCACCACTGCTTACGAGCGGATGCTGAAGGGCGACGTGCGCTACCGCTTTGTTATCGACACGGCCACCATTTAAACTAGCTGCCACACCATGAAACGGACCTATCTGCTACTGCTGCCCTTGCTGCTGCTTTTCCTCGGTGCCGCAGCTTGTAGAGATGATGACGCGGTGCCGGATACCACTAGCACTACGTCCGGCACCGGCACGGGCAACCCCACCACTATGAGCACGCAACTTCGCATCCGAATTGGCTCCGAGACGTTTACCGCTACGCTGCTTGACAATTCGACCACTACCGCTTTCAAAGCCCAACTGCCCCTAACCATCTCGATGGTGGAACTGAACGGCAACGAGAAATACTACGACTTGCCGCAGGGCCTGCCCACTAACGCCGCTAATCCAGGCACGATTCAGGCGGGCGACTTGCTGCTTTACGGCTCCAATACGCTGGTGCTGTTCTACAAAACGTTTTCCACCTCTTACCGCTACACCCGCATGGGCCGGGTTGACAACCCAGCTGGGCTGGCCGCGGCCCTCGGACGGGGCAACGTGACCGTCACGTTTGAGGTGCAACCGTAGCGGATTTGAGCCGCGCCGAGTGAACTGGCCCCTCCCCACCTTTCATGAGTGAAAAGTAGGCGGGTAGGGGCCGTTTCTTTGGCGCTATGCCTGCCAAGCACAGCCGTGAGGAGGGCGCCCGTTCGTCAACTGTTAGTGCTTTATTTCCGGTAACGACCTTATGCGAGCAACCAGTTGGCGGGACACCATCTGGCAACTGGCCGTGCGCTTATTGCCGCCGCGTTCAATCGAGCAGTTGCCACCATCGGCCGGGCAGCCCAATCTCGGCCTCGATGCGCTCGACTTCGTGGAGTTGATCCAGCAGATAGAGCAGCATTTCAACTTCCGGTTTTCCGCCGAGCAGCTGCAAGACCTGCGGACGGCGCAGCTCGTGCTAAGCAGCGCCTCGCCGCGTCGGCGGCGGCAGCTGTACGCGGAATTTTTCGCCCAGCTGATGCAGCAAGGGGACTGGCTTGATTGGTAGCAGCCCGACTGACTGAACCAATCACCCGACGCTGCTTTCATGGCACAAGGCTAGGGCAGATGCCATCAAGAACCCTGTTTACTAATTAGTTGCTTGAATTATGACTGAGCTTCAACGTCTCTTCCTTGCCTACGACCAGCACCGGGCCAGCAAGCGGCCCTGCGCCCTGGCCACCGTGGTGGAGGTACTGGGCTCGGCCTACCGCCGGCCCGGGGCCCGCATGCTCGTCACCGACGACGGCGAGCTGACGGGGGCCATCAGCGGAGGCTGCTTGGAGGGTGATGCCCGCCAGCGGGCCCGGCGGGCCATCTTTCAGGGGGAACCGGCCCTGGTCACCTACGACACCCGCGACGAGGACGACCCACGCCACGGCCTCGGGCCCGGCTGCCAAGGCGTGGTGCGCATACTGCTGGAGCCGCTGGATTTTCAGGATTCCAACAACCCCTTGAAATCCTGCGCGGCTTTGCCCAGCACCCGGTGCCCGCCGTGCTGGCCACCATATTTGAAACGGATACCACTGGCCCCAAGGCTGCCGTGGGCCAGCGCCTGCTGCTCGCCGAAACTGGGGCGGTGCGGGGTGCGCCCGCACTGGCGTCGACGCTGGCCACTGCCGCTTACGATACGCTGATTCAAAGCCATTCCCGCGTCCTCGACCTAGACACCGCGGCTGGCCCGGTGCGGGCGTTGCTGGAAGTGCTGATGCCCCCCTTGCGCCTGGTAGTGTACGGGGCCGGCAACGACGCGCAGCCGCTGGTGCACCTCGGCGCTTCGCTGGGCTGGCACATTACCGTGGTGGATGGCCGGCCCAACCTGGCTACGGCCGCCCGCTTTCCCGAGGCCGCCGCGGTGCGCGTCGTGCCGGTGCGCGAACTGGAAGCCGCCGTGCCCGACCCGCTGGCCTACCACGTGCTGCTCAGCCACAACTACGCCTACGACTTGGCCGCCCTGCAAACCCTGCTGGACTCCCCCGCCCCCTACATCGGCCTGCTCGGCCCTCGGCAGAAGGCCCAACGCCTGCTGGAAGAGCTGGACACGGCTCCGGCCGCCAGCGTTGTGGCGCTGCGGGAGCGGCTGCATAGCCCTATCGGCCTCGATTTGGGCAGCGAGACCCCGAGGAAATTGCCCTCTGCATCGTGGCCGAAATTCAGGCCCAGCGTAGCGGGCGCCAAGCCCAGCCGCTGCGGCAGCGAGCAGGCACCGTGCATCAGCCCGCCGTGGCCGAAGCAGTAGGCTAGCCGAACTGCTTTAAACCTATTTCATTTTCTAAAAGGGGCTTATGCTACATAGCCAGCTCCTCAATGGGCTATTTGTTAGCCCTTCCTTATGAAGAATTCGTTGCTTAAGACCGCGGCGGTGGGCGTCTTGTCCCTAGGCCTGCTGGCCAGCCCAACCCAGGCGCAGAACGTCAATGGCAATGGGCAGCAGGTGGCTGGCACTCGCCCCCCGGCCACCATGCCCGCGTCCGGCCAGCCCTGGGAGCAGCGCGCACCCTACGGCAAGGGCCAGAAGCCGGCTGTGGTGGGCCAAACCCGCACGGGCGCGGTGCTCACCAAAACGCCCTTCACGGAGAAAGTAGTGGCGTCGGGACTCAAGCATCCGTGGGCCCTGGCGTTCATGCCCGATGGGCGGATGCTGGTGACTGAAAAGGTAGGCATGCTGCGCATTGTCACGCAGGATGGGCTGGTGGGCGATACGCTCAAGGGCCTGCCGCCTCGCATTGCCTACCGGCCCGAGCAAAGCGACGCGGGCCTGCTCGACGTGGCCGTGGACCCGCAGTTTACCACCAACCGGATGCTCTACCTGACCTACGTGGAGCGCAAGCGCAACGGCGGTACGGGTCTGGTAGTGGCCTCGGCCAAGCTGGCCACCGACGAGTTTCACCTCGAAAACGTGAAGAAAATCTACCAGGTGCGCGACAGCACCAGCAACGGCTACGCGCACTACGGCAGCCGCCTGCTCTTCGATAAGGAAGGCAAGCTGCTGGTGTCGATATCCGAGCGCATGTTTGAGCCTACGCGGCTGAAAACCCAGCAGTTGTCGTCGCAGCTCGGCAAAATCGTGCGCATCAATACCGACGGCACGCCGGCGGCCCGCAACCCCCGTTTTCACCCCGACAGCACCCGCGCCCTGCCCGAGCTGTGGGCCGTGGGCTTCCGCAACCCCCAGGGCCTGGCTTGGCACCCCGTCACCGGCGACTTGTGGGAAGACGAGCACGGCACCCAGGGCGGCGACGAGGTGAACCTCGTGCGGCCCGGCCACAACTACGGCTGGCCGGTTATCGCTTACGGTGTCGAATACGACTGGAAACCCATTGAGGGCGGCATCACCCAGAAGAAGGGCTTGGAGCAGCCGGTGTATTACTGGGACCCCACGGTGGCCCCAGCGGCTGCGCCTTCTATACCGGCTCGGCCGTGCCGGAGTGGAAAAACAATCTGTTCGTGGCCAGCCTGGCGGGCCAGCACTTGGTGCGCCTGGTCCTCAAGGACAACAAAGTGGTGGGCGAAGAGCGCTTGCTGCTCAACCAGCACCAGCGCATCCGCGACGTGCAGATGGGCCGGATGGCAACCTCTGGGTGGTGACCGACGCTGACAACGGCCGGCTGATTCAACTGGGCGCCAAACAGGGGCCGCAGCGCGGGCTGTCAAACTAACCGGCAACCCGCACTACGGCCCCTGTCTCTCTTATGCATTTACCTACTACCAGCTACTAATCAAGCAGATGGATAAAGAACCCACGTTTCTCGAAACCAATGCTGCGCCGGGCGTAGTAGGTCAGCCGCTGAGCCGGGTTGATGGGCGGGCTAAAGTGACGGGCGCGGCCACCTACTCGGCCGAGTACAACCAGCTGCCGGGTTTGGTGCATGCCGTGCTTAAAACCAGCGATGTCGCCAGGGGCCGCGTGACCAGCATCGATACCAGCGCGGCCCAAAAGGCACCGGGCGTAGTCGCCATCTTCACGCAGCAAAACCTGCCCAAGCTGGCCAAAACGCCCAACGCACCCGTTGATAAAGTGGCGCTGGGTGCGCCCATGGGCTTCATGCCGATGACCTCCGACCAGATTTTTTACGCCGGCCAGCCGGTGGCCGTGGTGGTGGCCGACACGATGGAGCACGCGCAGTACGCGGCCACGCTGGTAAAGGTGCAGATTGCGCCGGAAACCCCGGTCGCATCGTACCGCACGCTTCACGCGCCCCAGTACACCCCCGAAAAAGTGGGCCGAGTGAAGGGCATGACCAAGCGCGGCGACGCGCAGGCGGCCTTTGCCAGTGCCCCGGTGCAGCTGGCCGCTACCTACACCCACGCCACGCTGCACCATAACTATCTGGAGCCGGGTGCCACTACCGCCCACTGGGAAACGCCCAACCGCCTCACGGTGTACGAAGCCACACAGGGCGTGTTGGAAACCCAAAAGACGCTGGCCGGCATGCTGGGTTTGTCCCAGGACCAAGTGCGGGTGGTGTGCAAGTACATCGGCGGGGGCTTCGGGGCAAAGCCTGGGTGTGGCCCCACGCGGTGCTGGCCTGCCTGGCCGCCAAGGCCGTGGGCCGGCCGGTGAAGCTGGTGCTCACGCGTCCGCAGAACTTCACCGGCATGGGCCACCGCGAAGAGCAGCAGCAGACCCTGCGCCTAGGCGCGACCAAGGAAGGCAAACTACTTTCGCTCCTCTACGACAAAACGGCCACCGCCTCGCCCTGGGACGACTACACCGAAACTAACAGCCGCATCATCGGCATGCTCTACCAGCTGCCCACCTACGAGGCCACCTACCACCTGACCAAGGCCAACGTCATGACGTCCACCTCGATGCGCGCGCCCGGCGACATGCCCGGCTCTTTCGCCATCGAGTGTGCCATGGACGACTTGGCGGCGCAGCTCGACCTGGACCCCATTCAGGTGCGGCTGCTTAATTATGCTGACAAGGACCCCGACACCGGCCAGCCCTGGAGCAGCAAAAGCCTGAAGCAATGCTACGCCCGCGGCGCCGAGCTGTTTGGTTGGAACAAGCGTAACCCCAAAGCCGGACAGACCCGCCAGGGCAAGCTGCTGGTGGGCTACGGCATGGCCACGGCCTCCTACCCCGTCCATAACTCGCAGGGCAACGCCCGCGTGCGCCTCTATGCCGACGGGCATGCCGTGGTACAGGCGGGGGCCACCGACCTGGGCACGGGCACCTATACCATCATCACGCAGGTAGCGGCCGACGCGCTGGGCCTCGCGCCCGACAAGGTGCGCTTTGAACTGGGCGATACCAACCTGCCCTCCACGCCCGTGTCGGGCGGCTCCAACGCGGCGGGCCGGGTCTCGTCGTCGGTGTACGTGGCGGCGCAGGACCTGTGGCAGAAGCTCATCAAGGTAGCGGTGATGGACGCCAAGTCGCCGCTCTTCCGCGCCAAACCCGCCGACGTAGCCGTAATCCAAGGCCGCTTGCACCTGAAAGCCGACCCTAGCAAAGGCGAAGCCTTCGGCGAACTGATGAAGCGCGGCAACATGACGGACCTGGAAGGCGACGGCGTCGGCCGCTACGGCAGCAGCTACGAAGACCCGCTGGCTACGGCCAATGCCGAGCCTACCAAGAAAGACCACGCCGCCGAGCATTCCATGCACGCTTTCGGGGCCCACTTCTGCGAGGTGCAGGTGGACCCCGACCTGGGGACCGTGCGCGTCACGCGCTGGGTGGGCGTGCACGCCGCCGGCCGCATCCTGAACCCCAAAACGGCCCGCTCGCAAATCATCGGCGGCGGCATCATGGGCATCGGCGCAGCCCTAATGGAGCAGACGGTGCGCGACCCGCACCTGGCCCGCTACACCAACGCCTCGCTGGCCGACTACCACGTGCCCGTTAACGCCGACATCCCGGATATGACCGTCGAATTCATTGACGAGCACGACCCCTACATCAACGCCATGGGCGTGAAAGGCATCGGTGAAATTGCCATCGTGGGCGTGGCGGCCGCCGTGAGCAACGCTATTTTTCACGCCACCGGCCGCCGCCTGCGCGATCTGCCCATGTCGCCTAACAAAGTGCTGGCGGCCTTGCGGGTGCCGGCCTAGGCACGGGTCAGGTCACGCCCCTTTATCTACAGTCACCCCGTATAATTCCTGCTTATGAAACTGAGACTGCTTTTGCTCGTTGGTTGTTCGTTGCCCTTGCTCTCGTGTTCGCGCGACGGCGACACGGCGACTCCGGACACGCCGGCTACCGGGTCGCCGGTGGAAACTAACACTCCCAACGCCACGTATCGCCCAGCCTTCACGGGCCAAACCCGGATAGGGGTGTCACCACGGCGGCCAGTAGCTACCGGGCCACCGTCGTCACGGCCTCTTTGACCAGCCCGTGGGGTGTCACCAGCTTGCCCGATGGGCGCCTGCTCGTTACCGAGAAAGCGGGTCAGCTGCGCCTGGTCACGGCGGCTGGCGCGGTCAGTGCTCCCATTACAGGCCTGCTGCTGGTCAATTCGGCCGGGCAGGGCGGGCTGTTGGGCGTGTGCCTCGACCCGGATTTTGCCACCAACCGGCTGGTGTACTGGTCGTTTTCGGAAGCTCGCCCGGGCGGCAATCTGACGGCTATTGGAAAGGGCCGCCTGGCCACCGATGAACGCGCGATAGAAGGGGCCACTGTCATCTACCGGGCGGAGCCCGCCTATGCCGGCGCCAATCACTACGGGGCCGCGTGGTGTTCGACCGCACGGGCAACTTGGTGGTGAGCACCGGCGAACGGTCGGACCGGGCCACGCGTCCTCAGGCGCAATCGGTTTCTTCGGCGCTGGGCAAGCTGGTTCGCATCACCAAAGACGGGCAGCCGGCGCCGGGCAACCCGGTATTTGCGCAAGCGGGTGCCCGCCCCGAGCTGTACTCCATCGGCCACCGAAACCCGCAGGGACTAGCCATTCATCCGGTAACCGGGGAAATTTGGCAGAGTGAACACGGGCCTCGCGGCGGCGACGAGCTCAACCGCGTTCAGGCAGGCGCCAACTACGGCTGGCCCACCATCACCTACGGCCTCGAATACAGCGGCCAGCCCGTGGGCAGCGGCATTCAGCAAAGCAACGGCCTGGAGCAGCCGGTATACTACTGGGACCCGGTCGTGTCGCCCAGCGGCATGACCTTCTACGCGGGCAACCGCATTGCTGAATGGCAAAACAATCTGTTCATCGGTGCCCTCAGCGGCCAGCACCTCGTGCGCCTGGTGATTGACAACAACCGGGTAGTCGGGGAAGAACGGCTGCTGGCCGGGGAAGGGCAGCGCTTCCGCGATGTTGCCCAGGGAACGGATGGCGCCTTATATGCCATTACGGACCAGGGCCGCTTGTATCGAATAGACCGGCCCTAATCTTTTTTCGGGTGGCGGCCAGGAAAGCTGGCAGGCAGCGTTTAGGCGTTGACCACCTTAAAAGCTAAAAAGCCCTCCTGCTGCAAGCGTGGAAAATTCGCTTGCAGCAGGAGGGCTTTTATACAAGGAAACGGCACTTAAACGGTTTGGGCGCCGTCAACGACCATAATCTGGCCGACGACGAAGGAGGCGGCATCCGAGCACTGCCAGAGCACGGCGGCGGCCAGTTCTTCGGGCTTGCCCATCCGGCCGATGGGCTCCTGGTCGATGACCTTCTGGTAGCCTTCTTCTGTGCCGCCGGTCACGCGGGCCATCATCGGAGTATCGGTGATGCCGGGGCACACGGCGTTAATGCGCAGGTTGGTGGTGGCGTATTCCAGCGCCGCCGACTTCGTCAGGCCGACCACGCCGTGCTTCGAGGCAACGTAGGCCGCGCCCGGAAAGCCCCTGACCCCGGCCCCCGAGGCGATGTTGACAATCGCGCCGCCCTGCTTGAGAATCAGCGGGATTTCGTATTTCATGCACAAAAAGACGCCGCGCAGGTTGGTGTCTAGAATACGGTCCCACTCGTCTTCCGCCACGTCGGCCATTTTCTCCGGCCCGTGGTCGATGCCGGCGTTGTTGCAGGCGTAGTCCAGCCGCCCAAAGGTGTCGATGGTCTGCTGCAGCGCCGCCTGCACCTGCTCGCTGCGCCGCACATCGCACGTCACGGCGATTGCGCGCCCGCCCTGCTCCTCAATGAGGCGCGCGGTTTCGCGGATGTTCTCTTCGTGGTGGCCGCTCACGACCACGCTGGCGCCCTGCTGCGCGAAAGCCAGCGCCGTGGCGCGGCCGATGCCGGTACCGGCTCCCGTGACGAAAGTTACTTTCCCGGTGAATTCTTTAGTTGACATACTTGCTTATTTACTGCTGGTTATCAAATGCGTATAGTGCTGCAACTGATAGCCGATGCGTGGTGAAATATTCCTCTTTTAAATATGGCCGCCGCTGGGGCCTGTTGAGCGAATGAATTATGATTATCAAAGGGATTGCTAAGGGATTCAACGATTGAAAGTTGATGAGGCAATGCTGCTCGGTTGGGAAAGAAATCTGGCCCAACGCAAGTAGCAACCACGACTTGCAGGCCAGGCTTGAGGCTCAACTTAAGCCCTTTGCTTTCCAACTACGCGCTTACCTCCACTTTCCCGTTGCTAAACTCGCTTAAGCCTAAAAGCCACCAGGGCCAGCTAGCACAGCATGCTAGGTGAACTGGCCCTGATGGCTTCCCAATGGCGTTTGAATGGTTCTTGCCGGCAAGCAGGTTAGCTGCATTTCAAACCGCTCCGGCGAAAAAAACCTGCCGCTATTTCAGGTGCTGCTTGAAAAACGCTTCCAGCCTCTCGATGGGAATCAGGTCCGTGCAGTCATACAAATCGACGTGGCCGGCATTAGGAATGATAAACAGCTCTTTGGGCTCCGCAGCCAGCTTGTAGGCATCCTCGCTGAACTCGCGGGAGTGCGCTTGGTCCCCCGTGATGAAAAGCATCGGGCGGGGCGAAATCGTCTCGATGTCGTTGAACGGGTAGAAGTTATTAAACTTCGGATTGCTGCTCAGCGTCGGGTGCGTGGTGAGCTGCGGTGAGTCACCCTTGGGAGTGTATTCGCCCCGGGGCGTGCGGTAAAAGGCAAAAAACTCCCGCTGGATAGGGTCCGTGTTGGCGTCGAGCTGGTGCACGGTGCCCCCGGTGTACTTAGTTTCGCCCCCGGCAAACTCGACATAGCGCTGCTCGGCCGCTTCCGCTTGGTTTTTCTTGCGCTGCTCCACAGTTTGCGAATGGTGCAGGGCGTTGCGGCTGGCCGCGCCCATGTCGTACATGCTTACCGTGGCAATGGCTTTCATGCGCGGGTCAATCTTGGCGGCGCTCACCACGAAGCTACCGCTGCCGCACACTCCAATGACGCCGATGCGGTTACGGTCCACGAAGGGGCGGGTGCCGAGAAAGTCCACGGCGGCGCTGAAGTCCTCGGCGTAGATGTCCGGGGCCACTGCGTTGCGCGGCTGGCCTTCGCTCTCACCCCAGAACGACAAGTCGATGGCCAGCGCAACGAACCCCCGCTCAGCCATGTTTGAGGCGTACACATCGGCGCTTTGCTCTTTCACCGCGCCCATGGGGTGTCCCACAACGAGGGCCGCGTGCTTGGTCTTCTGGTCCAGGTTCTTGGGGATAAACAGGTGCCCCGCTACCGTCATCTGGTATTGGTTCTTGAACGAGACCTTGTAGAGCGCCACGTTGTCGCTAACCTCAAAGGTGGTGTAGCCTTTGGCGGTTATCGGCTCCATCTTCGCTTCCATCTTCTTCGAATTTTGAGTTGCTTGTGCCTCCGCCCGTCCCTCCAGCAGGAGAAATGCGGCGGCTATTAGGGCTATTTTTTTCACGGTTTTCTCTTTGTTGCTATTGCCGGCATCAGGCGGTATGCCGCTGTCGGCAAGCCGCACTTAAGAGCCCGCTTTACTGTTGAATTATACCCTCCTCGCGGCCTGTTCAGCCGTGGCGGGCCACTAGTTCCTCATGTGCCGGTTGCGTTGTTTCCGCTCCCTGCTGGGGAGATTTGCGGAAGGCCAGCAGGGCCACCAGGGCGGCCAGCAGCGTAATCACGCTGCTGCCGATAAATACCCCGACGGCGCCCGTCAGGTCAAATAGCCCCCCACCCACGGCCGCGCCGATGGTAATGGCCAGCTGCGTGGTGGCAACTTGCAGCCCGCCGCCGCTTTCGGCTTCATCGGGCAGCGTGCGCGTCAGCCAGGTCGGCCAGCCCACCTGCACGACGCCGAACGTCGTTCCCCAGAAGGCAACCAGCACGGCCGCCACCACGGGCTGCTGGCCAAACAGCACCAAGCCGGCCACCACCAGGCCCATCAGCAAGGGCATGAGCGTCAACGTCCGGGCCAGGTTGCGCGTCAGCAGGTGGCGGGCCAGCACCGTACCCGCCAGGTTAGCCAGCCCAAATCCCAGCAGTATCGTAGTCAGGGTATTGACATTGACCCCGGTTACGGTTTCGAGGAAGGGCCGCAGGTAGGTGAAAAACGTCGCGTAGCCCATGAACACGAACAGCGTACCCAGCATGCCGGGCGTGACGTGGGGGCGTTTCAGCAGCCGCACTAGGGTGCCCAGGCCCACCGGCTGGTCGGGCGCCATGGCGGGCAGGGTCAGGGCCTGCCAAACAAAGGACAGGGCGCCTAGCCCGGCGGCTAGCTCAAACACGGTGCGCCAGCCCAGCAGCCCGCCCAGGAAGCTGCCTAGGGGCGCGGCCACCACCGTGGCCACCGACACCGCTCCGAAAATGGTGGACAGGGCCTTGGGCACGTCCTTGGCGGGCACCAGGCGCATGGCCACAGCCGCCGACATGGCCCAGAAGCCGCCAATGGCCACTCCTAGTAGAACTCGGCCGATGGTGAGGACCAGGAAATTGGGCGCGAAAGCGACCAGGGCATTGGATACTACCTGCAGCACCGAAAAGGACAGCAGCACCCAGCGCCGGTCCAAGCGCCTGGTTGCCACGGCGATAAGCAGGCTGGCGAACATGGCCACCACGGCCGTTATTGAAATGGCCTGCCCAGCCACCCCTTCGGTGATGGATAAGTCGTGGGCCATGGGCGTCAGCAGGCTGACGGGCAGAAACTCCGAGGTAATCAAGCCGGCCACACCCAGCGCTAAAGCGAATACCGCGTTCCAGGCGGGCTTTTGGGATGGCTCATTCGTCGCCAGTTCTGGCGTGCTCGTTAGTGGTATCATATCAACTTTTAACTTTCTGTTTAAGTCAGCAGCACGCTTTAGGAAGGCAATACTGCCGCCCAAAACGGGTCACCGAATGACACTACAAAGGTCCCACCCTGTGACACCGAGCGGGTAACGACAATCAAAGCAGTCATTAACGATTTCAAAGAGTTGGGCCCGCCAACCCCCACTTTGCCGCCCCTGGCCTGGCCAACACGCCATAGCCCGCTTCTGGCTCAACTCCGCTACGCCAACGGTTTTGCCTAGTGCGCAGGCGCTTCTATTACTGATTAGCGCTGGCAGTCACCTAAAAAACTAGTCCTACCCAGCCAGTGCGGCCGAATAGGACTAGATAAACTGGCGCGTTGCTGCCGCGTAGCCGGCAATGCTTGCTTATTTAAGCGGTTTGGCCCCCATCGACTACCAACGCGTGCCCCACGGCGAAGGCCCCTAGATCGGAGCACAACCACAGCACGGCGCTGGCAATTTCCTCGGGCTTACCCATGCGCCCCACTGGCTCCTGCGCAATCACTTGGGCTTTGCCTTCGGGCGTGCCGCCGCTGAAGCGGTCCATCATGGGCGTTTCGATGATGCCGGGGCATACGGCATTGATGCGGATGTTCTGCGGGGCATAGTCCAGCGCTGCCGACTTGGTGAGGCCGATGATGCCAAACTTGGCCGCCGAATACGCCGCCTGCTGCGGAATGCCTTTCACGCCCGCCCCCGACGAGGTATTGACGATGGCGCCCCCACCCTGCTTAAGCAGCAGCGGCAGCTCATACTTCATGCACAGAAACACGCCGCGCAGATCCGTATTAAGGATACGGTCCCACTCGTCTTCCTCGATATCAGCCGCCGGCATCTTCTCCTGCTCCACGCCCGCGTTGTTGAAGGCGTAGTCCAGCCGGCCGAAGGTGTCGATAGTCTGCTGCAGCGCCGCCTGGATATCAGTTGCGCGCAGTACGTCGCACGTGACAGCCAGCGCCTGGCCCCCGGCTTCGGTGATGAGACGAGCGGTTTCCTGGCTGTGCTCGGCCGAAATGTCGGCCGCTACCACACGGGCGTCCTGCTGCGCGAAAGCCAGCGCCGTAGCGCGGCCAATACCGTTACCGGCGCCCGTGATAAACGCCACTTTGCCAGTGAATTCTCCCTTGGTTGACATACTTCTTTACTTAGTACTGGCTATCAACTGCTTATCGCATGCTGCTTGATAGCCGAGGCGTGGTGGAATATTCCTCTTCTGAATACGGCCCCGCTAACGCCCGTTCTCTGAGCGGGTTATGATTTTCAAAGGGATTAATAAGGTATTCAATGATTGAGGGGGCAGCAGGCAATTTTTACGTGACCCGGACGCCTTTTACAACAAACCATACCTACCCTAGTATCTGAGTGAGCCTTACTGCGAAAGCCCGATGAACTGGCTGGTGAGCAGTTGTAAGGTCTTTACTGCCACTCAAGAGTGCTGATTAATACTTGCTGTTGTTTCCTTGCTCATGGCTGATCCGAGTGCCCACGACCTGAAGCCCACAACCGAAGCTCCCGACGACGAGCGGGGCCAGACGCCGGTCGACCGCTGGCTCGAACCTTTCTACGATTTAGTGGCTGGTGTGCTCATCGGGCAGCTCACCACCATGTTCACCAAGACCATCACGCTAACCCACTACGGGCAGTACTGTGCCGTGTTTGTGCCCTCCTGGTGGCTGTGGAACGGCTTCTCGCTCTACTTCGACCGCTTCGACCGCAACTCCCGCTGGCAACAGGGCGGCTTGCTGCTGAGTATGGTGGCGCTGGTGCTGCTCTCGGTGACGGCGCCCCAGACCCTGGAAGGCCAGGTCGCCGGCTTCACGTGGTCCTACGTGGCGGCCCGGGGGCTGCTGCTCGGGCTCTATGCCTATACCTACTGGACCGACGAGCAAGCCCGGCCCTTGGCCCGCGGCTTACTGATGGGCTACTCACTCGGTTGGCTGGGCTGGGTGATCGGCGGCTTGTGGCCCACCTATGGGCTGTGGTGGAAGCTGGGGGGCTGCTCGTTGATTTTATCACCCCGCGCTTGCTCCAGCGCCAGCTCAAGGAGTTGCCCGTCACCCAGGACCACTTCACCAACCGGCTCCGGGAGTTCACCATGATTGTGGTCAGCCAGAATGTGGAAGTGCTGCCCCGCGACTTAGGCGACCTGTTGTGGCAGGCACCGGCCCTGCTCACGTCGGCCAACGGCTTTGTCTTGGGGTGAGCTTGTGGTGGTGGTACTACCAGCACTATACCAAGCTGCTGGATCAGAAAGAGCATGAGAGCGGCCTCCGCTACGCGCTGGGGCACTTGCCGCTCTACCTGGGTAGCGGCACCGTGGCGCTGGGCGTCTTTGATGTACTGCACAGCAACCCCACCGTCTGGCTTTTACCCCTAGGCCTGACCCTGTACACGGTCTCGCTGCTCTGGCTGAGCTACCCGCAGCTCCCGCCGCCGTGCCAGCGGCGCTACGGCTGGCACACGGCCGCGCTGGTCGCGGCGAGTTGGGGACTAGCCCTAGTGCCGATGGCCAGCTGGCTCACGCTGTTGCTGACGATTGCAGTCGCCTTGGCCTATGGCTATTTTACGTATCCGCTGCTGCGGTCTGCTGAAAAGCCTGGACCGCCAGCAACAGAGCCGTCTCAAAGTCAGTAGTAGTGCTCTCGGAGCTTACCCAAGGGATAAGGCCCGATACGGGGAGCCGTCTTACACTCAGAAAGATAGGCCTAGAGGTGGTACTAGAAAAACATCATGGAGTCGTCATACCAGTACTAGTGCCAATCGGCGTGTGCTTCCAGTTTTAACTACCGAATGTTTTGCCTGTCAATTACCCTCGATAAGGGGCCCTTATTAAGAGTATACAGCCTTGCTTTTCGCTCCTCCTAGTGGACTGTTCACAAAAGGCTACTTGAGCAATCGCTTTGCTTAGCGCCATCCTTTCAGGACCATAGACTGTTCTGCAAGCGCCGCAACGCTACATCGCCAATACGTTTAAGCACCTGCTCCAACTTCTTCTCTAACTGAGCCTGAAGGACTTAGAGGTCAAGCTGCTCTACTATTACATTATCATATAATTAATCCTTGTTTTTATTGCTTCTTTTTGTGGACCTTACAGGGCCAAATCCCCTTGTTTCTCGCCCCGCCATCGAGGCGATCAGCGGGTCGGCGCCTGGTTCTGTCTTACCCTACCGCCCCACCTGCGGTTTATTTTCTCTTTTTTTTATACCCCTATGAAACAACTGTTTACCCAGATGCTGCCCGTGGCAGCAGGGGTGCTCCTGTGTGGGCCTGCCAGTCAGGCGCAAGTAGCCCCCTCCGTCCCGCCGCAACCGGTCACGCAAGCCTGGCTGGCCCGCTCGAGTGCGCAATATGCCGATCAAAGCGACATGGAAGTGGATGCTGCCGGCAACACGTATGTCACCGGCTCCGTGAAGGTGGACGATTTTACCCTCGATTATCTCACCAGCAAGTACTCGCCGAGCGGGCAACTGCTCTGGCAAAAAAGCTACAACGGTGTCTCGCCTACCCGCAGCACGGACGATCCGGTGGCGCTGGCCGTGGATGCCGCCGGCAACGTGTATGTGACGGGCACGGCCTGGATTTACACGGGCGGCGCGTTGACAGGCACCCGCTACGACTACGTCACCATCAAGTATTCGCCCACGGGAGAGCAGCTCTGGGTGGCCCGCTATGACCGCGCTAATACCGATGAACAGGCCGCTGATATTGCCGTCGACGCGGCCGGGAATGTCTACGTACTCGGCACTACTGGCTCCGCATCTACTGGCTACGCCATTCAGACCGTGAAATATTCCGCCACGGGGCAGTTGCTCTGGACTTCCTCGGATCTAAGAATTAGTAATGAGCGTGCGAATCACATTGCCTTAGATGCTACCGGCGACGTTTATGTAGTGGGCAATCTGGTGGATGATGGCGTTCTGAGGAAATATTCCGGAGCGGCCGGCAAACTTCTTTGGTCGGCGGCTTCCCCGATTAGAAACGGGGGAAATTGTCAGTTCGCGGACCTGGCCGTAGACACGGCCGGCAATGTGGTAGTAATTGGGACCTTCAATACCGGCCAATTCGGTACCGACCCTGGCAAAAACTTTTATACGGCTAAGTACGCCAGCACCACCGGCCAACGGCTGTGGACCACCAGCTACAATGGGCCGGCCAACAACTTCGACCAGGCCGCGGCCCTAGCCCTGGATGCGGCCGACAACGTGTACGTGACCGGCCACTCCTATAACGGCACCGCGTTCAGCACGAGTGACTACGCCACGCTCAAGTACGACGCCAATGGCCAGCAGCAGTGGGTGGCCCGCTACAACGGCCCCGGCAAGCTGGGCGATGCGGCCACGGCCCTGACGCTCGACCAAGCGGGCAACGTGTATGTGACGGGCCGCACCGAGGTTCCAGGCCCCAACGGTTTGGGCAGCGCCAACAACTATGACTACGGCACGGTGAAGTATTCGGCCAGTGGCCAGCAAGTGTGGGAGACAGCATATGGCATTACGGGCGTCTGGGATGATATGGCGCGAACCATTCGCGTGGCGGCGAGCGGCAAGGTCCATGTTTCCGGTTATTCCACTACCGGCTGCTGCGACGGTACCCAACTGACCTTGCAGTACGACCAGCAACCTACGCCCATTCCAGGCACGCCGGTCTACCGCATCCATGCCGGCGGCGAGCAAGTTACGACTTCGCTCGGCACCTTTGCCGCCGACCAGTACAACGCTGGCGGCACCCCTTCGCCACCGACCAGCCTATTGCCGGTACCACGGAGGACGCCCTCTACCAAACCGAGCGCTACGGTCAGCAATTTGGCTACGCTTTCCCCGTCAGCCGGGGTCAGCAGTACCAGGTGGTGCTCCACTTTGCCGAGGTCTACGCCACGCAGGTAGGGCAGCGCGTGTTCGATGTGGCGCTGGAAGGCACGAAAGTGCTCGACAACTATGACATCTACCGCAAAGTAGGCGCCTACACGGCCACCACCGAGCGCTTTACCGTCACCGTAGCCGATGACGAACTCAATCTCGACTTCAGCTCGCTGGCCAGCGCAGGCGGAGTAGACAACGCGAAAATCTCGGCTATTGAGGTGTATGGCCCGAGCACAACCCCCACGACGCCAACGGCGGTATTGCGCCTGAAGGCCGGCGGCGGGCAACTCAGCACCAGCATCGGTACCTTCGCGGCCGATCAATATGCGACGGGCGGGGCGGTCTTCGCGACCGATCAACCCATTGCGGCCACCCAAGACGACGCCTTGTATCAAACCGAGCGCTACGGCAGCTTCACCTATAATCTGCCCGTGCCCAACGGCACCTATTCCGTCAAGCTCCATTTTGCCGAGCTCTACTGGGACGCCGCGGGGCAACGGGTCTTCACCGTGGCCGCCGAAGGCCGCCCCGTGCTGCAGGCCTATGATATAGTGAAAAAGGCGGGCCCGCTGACGGCCACCACCGAGACTTTCCCCGTGACCGTCACTGACGGGCAGCTCACCCTCGCTTTCGCGCCGGGCGCTGGCGGGGTAGATCAGCCCAAGGTGTCGGCCATCGAGGTGCTCGAGGCAACGCCGACGGCCGTGCTGCGCCTCAAGGCCGGTGGGGATGCGTTGACCACCTCGTTTGGACGTTTTGCCGCCGACCAATTCTTCGCAGGTGGCAGCGACTTCGCCACCGATCAGCCGATTGCCGGTACGCAGGAGGATGCCTTGTACCAGAGTGAGCGCTACGGCTCTTTCCTCTACAGCCTGCCCGTGGCCAACGGCACCTACACCGTCAAGCTCCACTTTGCCGAGCTCTACTGGGACGCCCCGGGTCAGCGCCTCTTCGACGTGGCGGCCGAAGGCACGACCGTACTAAAAGCCTATGACATCGTCCAGAAAGTAGGGCCGCTGACGGCGACCACCGAGTCCTTTTCGGTCACCGTGACCGACGGCGTGCTCTCGCTGGCCTTTGCCCCCGGCGCGGGCGGGGTAGATCAGCCCAAGGTGTCGGCCATCGAGGTGCTGAGCGCCGGCGCCGTTTCCCCGGTTACGGCGGCGCGCCCCACGGCGAGCCCGCTGGCAATGGGTGCGGCGACCAAGCTGCCGGTCTACAGCGCCCAGGTCAAGCTCTATCCTAATCCCTCCACCGATGGGCGCGTCACGCTCGAGCTGCCGGCCGCCTTCCAGGGCGAGGTTAGCTACACCTTGGTCTCGTCGGTGGGCACGACCCTGAGCCAGGGCCAGCGTACGGTTTCGGCCGGGGGACAGTCGGTAACCTTCGACTTCTCGCCGCAGCTACCGGCGGAAGGCCTCTACTACCTGCACCTGCGCGCAGCCAAGGGCCAGGCCCACGTGAAGATCCTGCGCAAATAAGCCGTCAAAGGCAGCTAAACCGGTGCTGGTGCTTGGTAAGAAGCACGCCACGGGTAGCGAAGGCCGTCCTCCGAGGGAATGGTCCGTGGGGAGAACCGCGGGCTAACAACCAGGTGCCCTACTGGGTGTGAGGCAATGACGGAGAAGGGAAGAGGGTCTGTTGCCATGGGCAGCAGACCCTCTTTTATGCGCTGGCCAAGCAAGCAGATGGATAAAAGCCCTGGTACCACTTAGGCACTTTCCAGTAGGACAATTACAAAAGGTCCAGGTCTGTGGTGAGCGATAAAAAACGATGCCGTGCGCATCCCAGCAGCTCTCTATTTTACATAGTTCGACTTCTCGGACAATGGGTTTAAAACGTCTCCAAGCCCATCCAACTCGTCAGGCCACGCAGTAGCAGCAGGTAGCATAAGGTGGCCAACAGTGTGTAGATCGTGTAGGACGTGACGCGGTAGGTAGTTAGATCTTGCCACCAGGAGCGAGTGGTCGTATTGCTGCTCACCACGTGCGTGCCAGCTACGAAATCCCCTAACCGCTTTTGTCTACCCCCTGCCAGTAGCAGTACCTCCAGGGCCACACGAAAAATGTCACGTTGCGCGCAAAGGCGCGCAGTTCGTTAGCGGGAGCACCTGCCGTATCATGCACCTGCAGTTGGAGCAGCCGTTTCGCGGGGCTTCGGCCCTGCAGGAAGTCTTTGTTCAGGTAGATTGCCAGCAGCAGATAGAGGTTCCATGTTCCTAGAAAGGGGAGAGCACGACCGCAATGGGCACCCCGACTAGGCACAGGAGGACATGATCACCAAACAGCGAGAGCAGTCGGACCTTACGACTTACTAGTGGTACCATCAACAGAGAGAAGGAGCTACAAGAAGCAAGTAAATTGCATAAAATTCCTCCTTGCGCGTTTTCTCCTTAGCCGCCGCCTTAGAAAAGTTGCTTTATATAATTCGACTTCTCGGATAAAAGAGTCACTTACTAGGTGATCCCTACTCAGGTAAAACTTTAGTTAGCCCCCTCATTGCTTACCCCCTTATGGACCCCACTTATTTGGACAAGCTAGAAGCCGCTTGGGAGCTGGAAACCGGCTTTTTAGGGTGCTTACGCGAAGGCATTTTTGATCCGGTGCTCTACGGCGATTTTGTTACGCTGCTGATGAGTATTCAGCTGGACAAGCAGGAACTGCTGCCGCAACGGTTCGTCACGCTGCTGTGGTTTATCCCGCTCTTCATGGAATGGCAAACTGAACGAGTAGCGAAAACAATCGGGGAGCAGGAGTACCAGGCGAAACGAACACGAATTGAAACGCAGCTCGAACGCATTTTAGGCCTCCCCTAAGGAAGCGTATGCCTTCGACATCCCTTAGTAAGTTGTTTTACATAAGGATTACTTCTTGAACAGCTCTTTATTCTACAGGTCATAGTAGAGCCCATTTCCCAAGTTGGCGAATAGCTCTAAATGCAGGAAAATAAGGAGTGGAAAAATCAGAAGTGCGCCTGCTCGGTGCCACCAGGCATAGCGCTGATCCTGCCGCAAAGCGTGGGCGAGTATGCCCCAAGAAATTAGCGCTCCAATCAGCAATAATAGATTGAATACTGCTTGGCCTTCGTCATCATGTGAGCCGCCCCCCACAGTTTTATTCCTACATCTTGTAAGACGAGCAGCAAAACACAGAGACTCATCTTTAGATAAGGAGGCCCTTGTGGCCCTCTAAACATGATCAGCCCAGTGGTAAGCGCAGCGACCACCGGAATCAATAGTAAGCCACTAGGAGCCGCGTAATGATCGAACACTATATTAGCGGCTACGACCATAAAGGCGATAAGGAGTACTAGGATTTTCACTAGTAGTAGGGATAGAGTATATGCAACTGATCTGCCCAAAGGTACTACTAGCTCGCTCACACGAGAATAGTAGAATTTTAACTGCAAAATAGCAGGGATACTGTTCCGTTGGTGATCGTAGAATAGTTGCTTTACATGAGATCTGATATCGGACTGCCCTTGGAATTGTGGTAGGGTTTGACCTGCTAATCTGCACGCTTAGGTGTAGTATTTTCGCAGGAACAGGTTCATTTCTCGACCTCTTTCTACTATGTCTACCCTCGTTTCGCTTGGGCCTTATCAACTCCAAGTAGAGGTTGCCCAAACGCAAGCCCAGTACGCTCTCTGGCCTCGGATTTCCGAGAACTGTAGCTGCGGGGATTGCGCGTGGTTTGAAGAACACGTTCCACGGCTTAAGGCTTCCCTTTTTCTCACGCTCGCCCTGGTGGGGGTAGATTTAACGCGCCAACCCAATGACCCGGAAGATGCGTTGTACTCGATAAGCACCGATCAGGATTCGTTTCCGATTTATGTCGGCTTTTACCCTTTAGTGGGGCAACTACTACGATCTCCTGTGCCTCCAGAACTGCCCACGCATCCCGCGTCCAGGGTGTGGATGGCGCACGAACAGACCGCGGAAGCGCAGGTTCACTACTTGATTGTGCCCGACTCTGTAGACCGACTGCGAGTTGATTTTTGGGTGGAGTGGAAAAGCACTGAGTCATCTAACGCTGAACTTCCTGCTGCCGAAAAGCAATCGTAACGTCTGTTGAACGGTCATCTTAATACGTTATGAGCCAGTTGTCACTTTATGAGGGTCGTTTGTAAAATGACAATTGGCCTAAAGAATGCATGTGCAGGGCTTTTAAGAAATTTGGGGTTGGGAGGAGTACCTTACTGAGGAGCGCAATCCTGATTCACGTTGCAGATGCTGGAACGAGACGTTCTCTTATACTTTGTTACGCCGATCGGACTTTATGTGATGGCTAGTCTGGTAGTGTGCTATCGCCTCTATCGACGCACTTCCTGGACTATTGGACAAGCACTTCTGCTAGGGCTCGCGTTGCTCGTCGGCTTCGGGCTGCTGGTGGTCATTCTTGGGGTCTTGTTCCTGTTCCATCACCCCATGGATCCACCCGGAACGTAGCCTTTTCGCAGGCCTCCTTTGGCGACGTACAGGAGTGCCGTTACGAAGTAATTTCTTGGTCCATAACACCTTACACTCCACCGTTTGTAAAACGCTACAAGAGTTTTGCTAGATGGAATTGCTAAGCAGTTTCGTACTAAGCGCCTGTTTAGCGACGAGTCACCAAATAAGTGAGTTGAAACTGGAAGGCACTGTTGTGTGAGCGCGTAAGCGGCACTGTGACTGCTTCTTGAACTATGCGGTTGAACCCGCCATTATAACGCAGGCCGATGCCGAGCCCGTTCGCGAGTTCGTAGCCGATACCGGCCACATACCCCAATTCCCACCGCCGGTACGGATTGAGGCGATTGGGGCGATTAGCAGGACGCGGATCGACGGTGGGATCGCGGTCTTTGACGTCCACTAGATACCCCACTTGTGGACCTGCCTCCGCTATCCAGCCGCCGACTTTCACTTTGGCCAGCAGCGGCGCGTTGAGGTAATGCAAGTAGAGTCGTGCCTCTGAGGAAATCCCCGAACGGCCAGCCGGTTATAGCCTTTGCGCGCATAGCCGATCTCCGGCTGCAAAGAGAAGAAGCCATCTGTGGTCAGCGGCACATTCACCACGAGCCCACCGGCAGGCCCCCATAACCCTTCTACATTTTTCGTGTCTGATCCCGTTGCGGTGGAATAATTAGCGCCGGCTCGCAGACCCACTCGGATGCCTTGCGCTTGTGCTCCCCACAGGCTGCTGAGGATGAGTACACCCGTACAGAAAAGTTGTTTCATGGAAATATAAAAGGAAGTATATAGAGGTATTGCAACGAGCAAAACGAGCTAGTAACCCAAACTGGTATAGCAGCTTGACAAAAAACAATAAGGAGTCTGCTTACACTTGAAAGTACCAATTACAAGACAAACCCATCTTGCGTAGCTATATTACTTTTTCGAGGTGGCGGGTATAACAAACATTACGTTAATGACCATTTTCAAGAGCACCTGTACGGAAGCTTCTTGTTGGAATAACGGTAACTTATAATTTGCTTACCGCAACATAACCTCTGCGGATGCAGCAGACTTGGCCACTTGCAGTTAGCTACCCACAAGAGCAAAGTTCCGTGATGCTGATGCTTAGCGTCTGGCTCGCATCTAGGCCGGTGGACACCAGCTAGAGGCTGACAATGGGATGATCGCGGCAGTAGACCGGTAGCTAAGTAGTTGAACTGAATCGCTCGTGGTGCTCAATGGTGTCGAGCACCTGCTCGGGTCTGACGTCTTTGACGAGCTCCGCTATTTCTGGGTCATGTCCTTCCTGGATGCCGAGTTTTTTAGACATTTCCGCCACCAGTGTAACGAGGCGGGTGATTTCGTGCTCGCCGAGCAGGCTGACTTGCAGGTTGAGCTCGGCGCGTTTGTTGGCCTGGGCCGACATGCGGTTTTGGCTGATGAGTACAAACGTGGAGAGGAAAATGGCCTCGACCGAGGCGAACATAGCTAAGACCACGAAGCTAGGGTCGAACGGTTTCAGGCCGAGCCAGCCGACATTCCACAGTAGCCAGCCACCAAACAGGCTCAAGTGAATAAAAACGAAAGTCAGGCTGCCGGCAAAAGCGGTGACAGCATCGGCAAGCCGTTCCTGCCAAGTACGGCGCGCTTCCTCGGCCTGCCGGCGTTGGAGCAGCTCCTGAATGTTGCGCTCCACAATCCGGGCCATAAGAGGGGATGAAGTCGGTGGAATGGGGGTTGATTCATGCGTAGAGGTATTTAAGGATAAGACGACCCATTGGCCATAGGCGCAGGCAAGGTGTAGTCCTCACCGCGCGCGAGCAGATGCACGCGCAGGTTGGGATGGAAAAAGCGTTAGTGTCCGGGCTGAGGAACTTGGTGGCAGACCCGGTGAATAAACGTCAGCTTTTCGATTACCGCAGGCGTGATGACAAACGGATACACGTCCGGCAACCCCATGCTACGGTTGAGGCTATTGAGAGCTAGTGAAAGGGGCAGCCATTGCTGCATGATGTTCTCGAAGTTTTCGGTTTGGTAGGGTCATCGGTGATGGCCGCCGTCAGGTTATCAGCGATACTGCTGGCTTGGGGCCGTACGCGCAAGCTAAAGGCAGAAGCCGTTTGCAGCGTATCGATGATGTGCAGGTAGTGGGCCCAGGTTTCCGCCCAGTCCTCCCAGGGGTGCGTGGTGGCGTACGCACTGATAAAGTGTTGGCGCCAATTTATAGGCGGCCCTTCGGCATAGTGGTGCTTTAGGGCTTCTCCGTAATCAGCCCGGTCGTCGCCAAACAGCTGGCGACATTCATCCAGTAGGGTGGGGGAGTCGGCCACCAACCGGTCCCAGTAGTAGTGACCCACTTCGTGGCGAAAATGCCCCAAAACGGTGCGGTATACTTCATCCATATTTTTGCGCGCCATCTCGCGCGCCACGTCATCAGCTTCCTTGATGTTGATGGTGATGAGGCCGTTGTCGTGGCCAGTCATTACTTTTTCCGCCTCCGGATTCTTTGGATCCGCCAAGAAGTCAAAGGCCAGACCAGTTTCTGGGTTTTCGGTTTTGCTGATTATGGGCAAGCCTAGTTGCAGCAAGCTAAATACTAGGCGGTGCTTGCCTTTTTCCAGCGCCTGCCACCGGGTAATGTGTTCCGGCACGCTGAGCTTGGGAATCGTGTGGTTGAGAACACACGCGCGGCAGAACGGTTGGTTGCTGGCAGTAGGCACCAGCCAGTTGCAGGCGTGGTAAGCATGGTTGGCGCAGTAGGTATAAGTGGCGCCATCTGCTTGGCCATACTGGGTGAAAAGCTGCTCGTCGTGCCGTTCCAGGGCCACAATTTGCTGCTGCTCCACGTTCAGCCCCAACGGATAGGCGCACCGCTCACAGAAGTCGTTTTCAAAATAAACTAGCTGAGCACAATGGGTGCAGTTAAAGAGTTTCATACGCCTGTAGAGAGTAAATAACGGGGGGCACCCGCTTGTTTCTTGCCCGTTGCTAAACCCTTAGCAGAAAGGAATACCCGACTGATTGGACTACCCTAGCAACGAGAGCCCTAGCGCATAACGGCTTCCCGTAAATTAAGTCTGAATTACAATAATCCTATTGTTAAGCTTAATTGAAAAAATGTTTAAACCTGATATTGCTGACTTTAAGCTACTTCCGCCGTCTGGAACCATGAAAAGCAAACTCGTCTATAAACTGACTTATTTGGGCTAAATGAGCGTTTTCTCAGTCCAAGCAGACATACTATCTACCTATTCATTCCCTGTTAGTCAAGAGTGAGTGGTGGATAAAGCAATAGGCAACAAGCTAAATCACAAGCTCGACATAACAGTAAAGTGCAACTTACTTTTCAAACAAGCGTATGTCCTTACCTCTGCTACTCTACACGCCGCCCCACCCACCCATCTGCTACTTGCAGTCTTGTTTGTTATGACCAATAACTCTTTGTTGACTGCTTATCGGGAGCAGCCTAACATCTGGGATGAAATGTTTCATGCCAATAGCATTCGCCCGGAGTACCGTCACTTTGTGGCAGCCATTGAGGATCTGCCAGCCGCGGAAATGACGCGTAAAGATGAGCTAGCCAAAAAGCTGTTCATGAGCCAGGGCGTCACGTTCACGGTGTACAGCAGCGGCGAAGGCATCGAGAAGATTTTTCCTTTCGATATCATTCCCCGCATCATCCAGCACAAAGAGTGGCTGCACATTGAAGCCGGTATCAAGCAGCGGCTGAAGGCGCTCAACCTATTTCTCAAGGATATCTACCACCAGCAGTTTATCCTCAAGGATGGTATTATTCCGGCTGCGCTAGTGTACTCGTGCCCGCAGTTTCTGCGCGAGATGATCAACGTGAATGTGCCCCACGATATCTACACGCACGTGGCGGGTGTGGACCTCATTCGAGACCATGATGGCGAGTTTTACGTGCTGGAAGACAATCTGCGCACGCCTTCGGGGGTGTCGTATATGCTGGAAAACCGCCTGATCACCTCGCGTATCTTTCCTGACTTGCTACCCAAAAACAACGTGCAGCCCGTGCGCAAGTACCCCGCCCTGCTGCTGCGTAACTTGCAAGACCTCGGCAACCGGCACCTCAACGACCCGACGGTGGTGCTCTTGTCGCCGGGCATCTACAACTCGGCATATTACGAGCACGCCACCCTGGCCCGCCTGATGGGCATTGATCTGGTGGAAGGCGGCGACTTGGTGGTGCACAACCACCACGTGTTCATGAAGTCCACCCAGGGCCTCAAGCAGGTAGACGTGATTTACCGCCGCGTCGACGACGAATTCCTCGACCCCTTGGTGTTCCGGCCCGACAGTGCTTTGGGCGTACCCGGCCTCTTTGCCGCGTACCGGAAGGGCAACGTGGCCATCGTCAATGCCATGGGCAACGGGGTGGCCGACGACAAGGCCGTGTACGCTTACGTACCAGCCATGATCCGCTACTATCTCAACGAGGAACCGATTCTGAAAACGGTACCTACCTACCAGATGAGCGACCCGGAGCAGCGCCAGCACGTGTTCAGCAACATGGAGCGCATGGTCATCAAGCGCACCAATGAGTCGGGGGGGTACGGCATGCTCATTGGCAGCAGTGCTACTGAAGAGCAGATGCAAGATTTCCGGGAAGCTATTACGGCCGACCCGCGCAGCTTTATTGCCCAACCCATCATCAGCCTGTCTTCCACGCCCTGCTACCTCAATGGGGTGCTACAGCCCCGCCGCGTTGACCTGCGGCCCTACGCACTGTATGGGCCCCGGGGCATCGATATTGTGCCCGGCGGCCTTACTCGGGTCGCGCTGCAAGAAGGCTCGTTGGTGGTCAACTCCTCGCAGGGTGGGGGTAGCAAAGACACCTGGGTGCTCGGGCCAGAGCACGACTGAACCCAGCAACTCTGACCTGCACTCGCATCGGCCTACTGGTACTACTGCGCCTTAACGCGCTAACAACCCGCTTAAGTATCGTCACCATTTATTATTCTTTCTTCTTTCTCTTCCCGCATGCTGAGTCGCGTTGCAGACACTCTCTATTGGTTGGCCCGTTACATGGAACGCACCCATGCCATGCTGCAAGTCATCCGCATTCACTACCAGGCGTCCCAGGACAACCCCCACGATTTTAGCTGGCGCCCGTTGCTGTATTGCTTCGGCGGCAGCCTGAATCCGGAAGAGATAACGGGCTTGGAACGAGACACCTCTCGGGTGCTGGAACACCTGATATTGGCTAAAAACAACTCTGCATCAGCCTATAACAACGTCTACCAAGCCCGTGAGAATGCCCGGGCGGTGCAGAACCACACGTCGCCGGAGGTATGGCAGTGCCTGAACAGCTTCTACCACGCGATTCGGGAGCCCGAACTGGTGCAGCAAATTTGCTACAGCGATCCGCTCTCCAGTATCGATGGGTTACTGCGCCACGGGTTGGTTTTCGTAGGTACGGTGCAAACCACAATGCCCCGCGACGAAAGCTACGGTTATCTGAACCTAGGCCGCCTGCTGGAACGGGCCCTGCAAACCACTGACATTGTGCGTACGCAGTGGCCGAGCGTAGCCGCTCAACTGCCCACGCCGGATGAAATCCCGCAGCTGCGCTACCTATTGCACTCGTTGTCGGGGCAGGAGCTGTATTTAAAAACGTACCGTGGCGACTTCAACCCCGACAATGTACTGCATTTCGTGCTGCATAACCCGCACTTTGCCAATTCCTTGGATTCGTGCTTGAACCGGTTGAGTTGGTACTTCGAGCGGCTAAAAGCCGACAGCTTACTGGAAAGGCACGAACAGCTCGGTGTGATGATTGGCCGGCTGGCCAGCCACGTGAAGTACAGCAGCGTGTCGGCCAGCAAGCCTGACAATCTCGACGGGTTGTTGCTGCACCTCCGCAAGGAGCTAACCGACCTGGCGGTGGCCCTGAGTAAAACCTATTTTGGAAGAAGCTAACCGCACGCGCATGCCCTCTTACACCCTCAAACACACCACCCGCTACACCTACGCCGCCGAAGTAATCGACTGTGCCAACCAGGTGATGCTGTACCCGTTAGCGGATGAGCGCCTAGACGTAGCCCGGCACGAAGTCTGCGTGTCCAATGATTCTGGCAGCAAGCAACGTATTGGTTTGGACACCTACTTGGATTGCTACGGCAACACTGTGGGCGTCTTCACCGTATTACAGCCGCACACGGTGCTCGTAGTAGAATCTACGGCCGACGTCACCACGCACCCTATCCTATTTCCGATGGACGAGGCGGCAGGGGATCTGCAATGGCAAGACTTGCAGCGGCGGCAGTTCGACCCGGCGTTTATTGACTTCCTGAACCCCGAAGAAGCCAAACTGGAAACCGATCTAGTTGCTACGGTGCACCAGCTGGTCAACTACGCGGACAAGCCGCTGAAAAACGCGCTGGTGCTCTCAGAATACGTGTACGACAACGTCGAGTACCGCCAGGGCGTGACCAATGTGGAAACTCCGGTAAAGGAAATCTGGCAATTGAAAACGGGAGTTTGCCAAGACTTTGCCCACCTGCTGCTGGCGTTGCTACGGCTCGCTGGCATTCCGGCTCGCTACGTGAGTGGCTACGTATGTCCGCAGGTAGAAGGTGTGCGCGGCTACGGTGCCACGCATGCTTGGGTGGAAGCCTATATTCCGTTTTACGGTTGGCTGGGCCTCGATCCCACCAACAACTGCATCGTCAATGACGGACACATCCGCGTTGCCCTCGGCCGCAACTTCCGGGACTGCACGCCCGTCAAGGGCACTTACAAAGGCATCAGCACGCATCGACTGGAGGTATCGGTGCAGATTGAAAGCCGCACTCCCAACCAGCCCGCAACGCCTGCCCTAGCCCCGGCGCCCACCTACGAGGTGCCGGACCGGGAGATGCCCATAAACTCGTACCGCCGCTACATAGACCTGTTACTTCAACACCAAGAGCAACAGCAGCAATAAAAAGGTGCACGGCCGTTAGGTGAAATAGATTTTTCCCGCGCTAGATCGAAGTGAAGCTACTATACTTACACCCCTTACACCTAGGTGGCAAGGAATGCAGTGCTATTTATTAGCATAGCAACAGTGGCCTAAAGTATTAAAGTATGCTAGCTCTATTATACCCCAAGCTGTATCACGCCTGCTGCACTCTACGGGGCCATTCACGCAGGCTGCTTGAACACGGACACGTTCGTTTAGCTTTTTCTCTAGCTTGGGGTGCAGGGCTTAGTAAGTAAATGGGAGGTTCATTTTTTTGCCAGCTCTTTCTCTTTCACCGAATTGCTCGTCGAGAAGCGTCCACTCTTCTAACGTTTATCAAGAAGCTGTGGCCCCACTCGGTCAAACGAAGTCCGTTAAGTGTGTAAAAGCTCGCGTACCACGTAACGCGTACGTCGTCGTGTCGTAAGAAAGTTCACAAAAGAAATCGGCGAGCTGGTAAAGCCCCACCGCGCGGTGAGTTTCCCAACGGTAGGCCAGCAGCGTGCCTTCGGCAAACAGTAAAGCCGCTTGTTGGGGCAAGGGCCAGGCGCGAAAGCACTCCAGGGAGATGGTAGCGGGCAAAGCAGCAGACCTCATAGGCGGCGGCTTATGGCAGCCGTGAAGGCCACGGCCTCGTCAAGCGATTGGGCTTGGGGGAGCCCAGAGCAGACGCTGGCCAGCGTCTGCTGCAGCACTTGCTGCACGCGTGCTGTAGCTCGGCACAGGACCATAGGAATACCTCGCCGACGCAGCCGTAGCTGACACGACCACAGCAGCCACACCGCCGTGGGGAAAGCGTATCGAGCAGGCGACAATCCACCCACACGGTGGGTCGGCCGCTACGACTGGCCTGCGTCAGGTGATCAGCCAGTTCGGTTTCGGTAGTAGCACCCGCATCGGGCGCCAGGACCAGCAAGTAGCCGGTTGGCAGAGCTTCGTGATAAACGACCATGGAAAAAGCGCTAGGAAACGAAGAAAGAAACAACGCTTCAAAGGTCGGTCAAGCCAGTATGCCTCACGTCCGGGTTTATACCCCATTTGCCTGACAATCAACTACTGAAATGTAGTACGCATTATCCGCAGGCCGCACTTGTACGACGCCTCGTGCTGATCGCTGCGCGAGGGAGCCGTTTTGTTCACGCAGTGCCAGTCAGTCGGCGTCCGCAACCGAGGGGCTCGTTGCCGCTACTACCGTCTGTATAGCGCGTAGCGCCTTCGGTAAGCACGGTATTGCACTGCTATAATCCTATAATTACGGGTCGCAACCTAGCTACTAGTTTGGGCAGCGCGTCAGAGAGAGCAGCAGGGCTAGATGAGGCCCTACTGCTACTCCTTCATTCCTTCCTGATCATGGCGACAACTCCTGCTATCCCTAACAACAACACGACCCCAACCAAACGCCCCCGTGGCTTTGCTTCCATGGATGCGACCACGCAGCGCCGGATTGCGAGCGAAGGCGGGAAAGCCTCTGATCAGAGTGGCCGCGGCCACCAGTGGACGAAAGAAGAAGCCTGGGCGGCGGGCCGCAAGGGTGGACAAGCGAGTCGGAGCCGCATTGCCCAATCCTAAGACGGAACCTGGTCTTTGCTAGGGGCTAAAAAGGTGGTTCCTTTTGCGCCGTAAGCAGGCTTTTCCCCGGCGAGCAGCCGCATTGCTACGACACAACAGAACACAAATCCGGTAAGAGGAATTGCGCTGTCAACAGCGGCCCGTACGCTTACAGGGAACACTCGTTTCTCGTCGTAGAAAAAAGTCAGTGACTGCGAACCAGCAGAGCCGGGATAAGCGGCAAGTTAGGGCAGGCCGCGAGCGAATAGGCGGATATACGTAGGTAGATGTACCCGGTATTTTGTGATTCTACGGATATGATTTACGTGTTTTCCAGGCAGCTAAGGCTTCTAGGCGAGTCGTATAGCAGGTAGCGCTGCGATGGTCGTAGCGTATTCCACCAACCCGTTTTCCGCGTATGTTTTACCACGACAAAGAACTACAATACACCGTCCGGGTGGACCGGCCGAACCCGGCGTTTGCCCGGATGCTGCAGCAAGCCATTGGCGGCATCGAGGGCGAGATTCGCGTCTGTTTACAATATCTGTTTCAGGCCTGGGGCACCCGCGGCCCGGTGAAGTATCGCGACATGCTGCTGGAAACGGGCACCGAAGAAATGGCGCACATTGAAATGCTAGCCACGGCCGTGGCCCTCAACCTGGAGGGAGCACCCACCAGCCTCAAAGACGAACTGGCCCAGGACAAAATGGTAGGCGCCGTCATGGGCGGCATGGATCCACGCCATTTCCTTTCCGCGGGTCTGGCGGCGATGGCCGTGGATGCCAACGGGGTGCCCTTCAATGGCTCTTGGGTAGTAGGCAGCGGCAACACGGCCGCCGATATGTACGCCAACGTCATGGCGGAAAGCACGGGCCGCGTGCTGGCCACGCGCCTGTGGGAAATGACGGACGATGCGGGCATGAAAGACATGCTGGCCTTCTTGATTGCGCGCGACAGCATGCACCAAAACCAGTGGCTGGCTGTGCTCGAAGAGCTTGGGGGCGTGCAGGGGATCCACCCGATTCCCAACTCCTTCCCGCAAAGCCAGGAAGTGCAGCAGTTCAGCTATGCGTTTGTCAGCACCAGTGTCAATGATATCGGCACGCCGAACGGCCGCTGGACACAGGGGCCGTCCATCGATGGCAAAGGCGAGTTCCACGTGGTAAAAGCGCAGCCGCTAGGGGAGAGCCCAAGCTAGCGCCGCCGGTACCCGAAGGCCACGCGCAAGTGGAGCAAATGACGCTGTCCGATACCATCATGGGCAACATCAAAGACACGATGGGCCTCTAGGGGCCTCTCAGGAAACGGAAAAAATAGCACGTTAAGGTCTAGACAGGGGCCTCAGGGGCTGAAATTTGCCTGTAGCGCGTTTGGTGCGCCAGGAATAGTCGCCCGTCAGGTTGATATGCTCCCAGCCCAGCGGCGATAAGTAAGACAAGAGCGCCTCGTCCACGGGCTGGCCGTGGGCCCGCAGGGCCTGCACGGCGCGCTGCACATACACCGTGTTCCAGAGCACGATGGCGGCCGTGAGTAGGTTCAGGCCGCTGGCCCGGTAGCGCTGCTGCTCGAAGCCCCGGTCCCGGATTTCGCCCAGCCGGTGGAAGAAGACGGCCCGGGCCAGCGCGTTGCGGGCTTCGCCTTTGTTGAGCCCCACCTGTACGCGGCGGCGCAAGTCGACGCTCTGCAACCAGTCCAGAATGAACAAACTCCGCTCGATGCGGCCCAATTCGCGCAGGGCCACCGCCAGCCCGTTCTGGCGCGGGTAGCTACCGAGTTTGCGCAGCATGAGCGAGGCGGTCACGGTACCTTGCTTGATGGAAGTGGCCAGGCGCAGAATGGCTTCCCAGTGGGCCAGGATGTGGCGCACGTTGAGGGTGCCGCCCAGCAGCGGCTGCAAGGCCTCGTACGCCGGGGAGCCCGGCGGCACGTACAGCTTCGTCTCGCTCAGGTCGCGGATGCGGGGCGCGAAGCGGTAGCTCAGCAGCGGCATTACGGCAAACAGGTGGTCGGTAAAGCCGGCCGTATCGGTGTAGTGCTCGGCGATGCGCAGGTCGGATTCGTGGTAGAGCAACCCGTCGAGCACGTAGGTCGCATCCCGCACGCCGACGTTAATCACCTGACTACTGAAGGGCGCGTACTGGTCCGAGACGTGGGTGTAGAACAGCCGGCCCGGCTCGGCCCCGTACTTGGGATTGATATGCCCGGTGCTCTCGGCGCGTCCCCCGGCCCGAAACCGCTGCCCGTCCGACGAGGACGTGGTGCCGTCGCCCCAGTGGGCCGCGAAAGGCTGGCGCAACTGCGCGTTGACCAACTCGGCCAGGGCCAGCGAATAGGTGTCGTCGCGGATGTGCCAGGCCTGGAGCCAGGCGAGTTTGGCGGGGGTGCTGCCGGGGCAGGCCTCGGCCATTTTGGTCAGGCCCAGGTTCAGCCCATCGGCCAGCAGGGTGGTAAGCAGCAGGGCGTGGTCCTTGGCCGGGGTCCCGGTTTTCAGGTGGGTGAAGTGGCGGCTGAACCCGGTCCACTCGTCGACTTCCAGCAGCAGGTCCGTAATCTTGACGTGGG